>JALDXL010000266.1:0-3522 GCA_032155045.1 Nitrososphaerales archaeon | reverse complement strand
AATAATAATAATTAGCTAAAAAAATACTGAGATTTAGTCAATTAGTATAAAATAATTAAAGCTAAAAAAAGAAAAAAAGGAAAAAAATATTTATTTCATATCACTGCCAACAGAAGACAAGTTATTAGATCTTTTTTGTCCAGAAATTCCAGTTGTGATCATCTCTATACCAACAATTAACAAGGATATTGATATCATTATACTAGCTAATACTGCACCAAATGCGGGAGAAACTATTACCATGAACGCAATTATTACAGCTAATATTCCTACTCCTACAGTAAATCCTCTAACCCATTTTTTGTTAGATTTATTTGTCAATCCATCTGCTATTCTCGAAAATCCATCTACCATTAATGAAAGCCCTAGAATCCATATAACTGCGATAGCAGCGGTTATGGGGAAACTCAATGCCAACCCTGCTAAGATAATAGTCAATATTCCTAATCCTACTGTCAATAATCTAGATTTATGAAGAATAAATAATCCCGAGATAATTTTTTCAATTCCTGTGATAACTAATATTATTGCTATTAACATAACTAATGTTAATATGGTTAGGCCAGGCATCGAGAAAGCGATTATCGAAAGTATGATAGCTAATGCGCCAAGTCCAATTTGTACGACTCTCATCCATGATGGAGATTTATCTATTGTTGTTTCCAATTTTATAGAACTATATGTTGATCTATATATGTGTATTGTTTATTTGTTGATATTTATTGACACTGTTATTAATTTTTAACTTTAATTGATAGAATCTTATAAGATTCTGTAATGTTTTAGATTAATTATTCTAGTATGTTTTGAGTATGAGACATACCACAAAATGAGATGTAATATTTTAAATATAGATTATGTCTATATCCCACCGATTCATTTAAGTTGACAGTTATGTGAACAAACAAATTCATTATGTATATGCCTCTAGTAATATTTCTATCAATGATATTGTCTTTAACAATCAAATAAAATATTACTTTTCCAATGATTACTTTTAATCTGATTTGTTTATAATTTATTTAATATATTTATTAGGCTTTCAAGAGGCTCAGTTCTGGTAATCTAAATTGTACAAGAAATAAAAGATGCAGTTAGAAAAACTATTAAGATCTTTTGGTAGAAAAGATATATATCATGCTATTTATCCAAGATATTTTGACTATCTCAATAATTTTATTAGGTTCTTAATTATGTATCTTTTTTACTACTGGAAATAAAATTATTCCCATGCAAAAACAGAAGATGATTCACGATTTAGTCATTGAAGATAAGGAACCAATATTGACTAGAAGATAGGGTGGTAAATAGGTGGTTATAACGGAGAACAGGTAAGGTGAACATCTATAAGTAAATATCGGCTCTTAATTTTTATTTAGATTTAAAAATGAAACATATTGTATACGTACGACTAATCTTATCATAACATTACGTTGTGATGAAAATAAAAATCTTAACAAATATACATTATTTATTGATGAATAAATGCTATTATTACTAATGACACCATTAAATATGCAAATCCTATTATCATAAACTTGATTCCATATTCAGCGGACCCCTTAATTAGTACTCTTATTGCAGAAATTGCAAATGGGTAGACTATACTTGCAGTCAAAAGACCTACCGTTAAATTAATTCCATAATCATCTTGAATATCTTGTGAAAGTTCTGTAGTTGCCAAACTAGAATTATAATGTATATCTTCATTACTAGGAGATAGTTCCACTTGTCCTATTGTAAGAAAAATGAGAACTCCTACAATTACTGATACATCAATTGCAATTACTTCTCCAGATGTAAGGGATGCTAAAAGAGTTGATTCTTTACCAATGAATCTAAAAAGTACTAAACCAATAATCGATGTTATTATAAGCGGTATAAAAGCGGTCAAAGAACTGTTGGCTTGTAATAAATGACCAATATTTTCTATAGCTGATTCTGGAGGAAGTATTTCAACATTGATTGTATCATTAATTGGAGAATCCAATACTCCATCTGACGTAAGCTGCAGTATTTGTACAGGTAAAATATATTGACCGCTAGACATATTGTTTGCTGCCTTTATAATCAACTTTGTTTTGGCAATCCCATTGGGAGATAAATAGATTCTGGGAGGTTCAAAATTCATTGTAAAGCTATCAGTATCATTTGCATCAGAAATAAAATTAAAAGTGCCAGTATAAAGATCGGTCGATTCAACTAATATGTCTATGCTTTTTTCTTCTCCTGCTCTTAACGCAAGTGGATCGAAAAATTCTGGCCAATTATATTTAACTAGATTAGTTAATGTAGGAACGGTTGTACGCATAGTAAGGAAATCATTTAGATAAGTACCATTTTTATTGGCAGCAGTATTGTAATTTACATAATATTGATCTGGAAAACCAATAATACCTAAATCTAGAGATAAGTCAACATATCTATTTCCATTTTCAAAGAAACCTGTATAGTTACGAATAGTCTGTAAGGTTTTATTTGTATATCCAGTCCTATCTAAAAAAGGATGATTAGGTTCATTTTCCCAAACTACCTTGGTCCATGTTCCGTCTCTTTCAGGTTGGATACGAACACCATATACATAATCTGATTCTGAATCAAAGCCTATATACATATTAAAAGTTATATTCGCATCTACATAATCGAGATGATTTTGTTTATAAATTGGAGTAGAAAGCCATAGAGTTCCATTCAAAAACTTGCCGTCACTTACTGAAGTTGTTGATAGTATGTCAATTGGTAGATCATTAAACTCTGCTGCTGATCTATATTCATCATCAATATTACCACTATCTGATAGTATGTCGAATGGTAGATCAATGAATTTATCATTTGTAAAATTACTATTGGAATTAGTATCCCTATCAACAAGTAGATCTCTGGGAAAAGATGGTGATTTTGCAGATACATTATAAAACTGGGTTCCGTGTAATACTACTAATGTTCCAATAACTAGTATTACTATAGTGAACCAAAGTTTTGAAGATATTAATATGATATTAGGTAGCATAATTGATGATAAATCGTCCTAACAGGAAGTTATTATAAAACCTTTCTTTGTTTTATTTTCCTATATCATTATAAAATATACAAAGATTATATCTATTTTTAAAGATTAAGTAAATTTGGTCATAGTTATTTCGACTCTGTTAATTTAAGATACCTTCACCTCTGCTATTCAATTCATTAATGAAATAATTCTCAGATATCGTATCGTTGTACATTGAAACAAAGAATTGTATCCAGTTATATACATGAAATAGATTACATTCATTTTTCATACATGGATAATAATCATCAAAACTCTCTATTCTATCTTTGAAGTATTGATTTACTCGTTCCATCAAACTTTTCACTAATGATGAGCGTAAGTAATGTTTCAGTCTCAATACATTACATGCTTCATTATACCAAGTACCACCAAATCTTTGTATCCAGTTCCATACAGATACGTAACTCCTCTTCTAATCTCTGAATATTACTAATGCTTTAGACGTGTTTCTTACTCAAACCAAGAAAGTA
>JALDXL010000265.1:0-3538 GCA_032155045.1 Nitrososphaerales archaeon | reverse complement strand
GTTGATTTATTCTTAATAGATATCAATTTAATTTATTTTGGATACATATAATTTTGTTTTATTAGAGTGATTTATTGATAATGATATAATATTTTCCCAATTAGATATAATATGATTCTAGTTACATCATCAAATAGAATTAAAATATCTACAGGATTTAATTTCATATAATCAATTTTTTATATCTATTTAAATCGTAAGAAGACGATAAATCATTTTGATACTTATTTTCAACACTTTGTTGATTCAATGATAACTCTATATCGTTTGACAAAGATTGATAACCACTTTTAGAGCCCAATCTCCTAAAAATTGAAAATTTGATGATATAATTGATATGCAAAAACAGGATTGAAATAATTTAGAAATAAGTTATCTTAAGTCTTTACATATATTATAAAATATTTAGTTCAATGACATTTAGGTTTTGCCCAATCTTCATTTGAAAACTCGGAAATATCACAAAATCTTAGATATATCTTTGCTAGATTCTTGTCAATTAATTCTTTATTTATATTTATTCCATCACAATAAACAATGCCGATATCTCTTCCATATCTATCGCCTCTTCTTTGACCGTCATCAATATCGACTTGAGCTTTTTTATTTAGACAGATATCTTCAACTAATTTTTTTGCTTCCGTATATCCTTTTTGTCCATGTTCCGGTGTATTCAATAATGATAATCTTATTCTATTATCATTTATATCTAATGTATCACCATCAATAACGTGAGTGACGATTCCTTCCAATTCTATATCATCGTCTAGTTTATTTTGATTTGCACTTAAGTTATTTCTAGCGTATATAACAAGAACTATAATAATCAATATCGAAATAATAATAAAAAGGAATTTTGCATTTTTTTTAGTACTCATTATATTTTTAAGATAATAACAGTTTTTACATACATCTATTAATTGTTTATTATTCATATTGTATTATTATTTTGATTTAAATTACATCTAATTAGTCTTGAAATTGGAAATATAAACAAATAATCATCGCGATTAGGATATAACTCTCGTTAATTTTACGTAGAATGTCTACTATGTTAACTACTTGAGCTTGTCAAGTAATTCCTCAGATGATAGCGTATTAAGTATATCAGACTTTTTAGCCCATCCTCTCCTAGCTTGACCGATACCAAAAAGAAGAAAAGCATAATGCAAAGGGTGGTGAGCATCAGAATCAATTACCAATTTAACATCTTTTTCGATAGCCATCCTTATCATTTCATCTTTTAAATCTAATCGATTATAATGTGCGTCGATTTCAAGGATGGTATTGGATTCATTTGCTACTTCAAGCAATTTAGGGATGTCTACAGGATATCCATCTCTTTTATTAATAATTCTGCCTGTAGGATGAAATATTATATCAATACTAGGATTTTGAGCTGCCTTTATGAGTCTAGTTGTTTGTATCTCTATAGGTAATGAAAAATGAGAATGAATAGCAGCACCTACTATATCCAGTTTGTCCAGTACATTATTTGAAATATCAAGAGATCCGTCCTTAAGAATATTTACTTCTGCAGAGGACAATATACGAAATCTATTATTTTTGTTGCTAATATTGTTCTTCTTAATTTTGTCATTTAGCTCAGAAATTCTATTTATTTGATTTAACAATTGGTTTTCATCCAGTCCATTGGCGAGTCTCAAACTTTTGGTATGATCAGTGATAGCAATGTAATTCAATCCGAATTTATCTCTAGCAGTTAATGCCATTTCCTCGATAGACATTGTCCCATCGGTGTTATTACTATGAACTTGCAAGTCTCCTTTTAAATCATCATATGTTATTAATTGAGGCAATCTTGATTTTTTTCCTTTTCCGATTTCATTCTTTCTAATTTTTGCAAGCTCTATTTCACCTCTATTTTCTCTCATCTCGGGAGGGATCCACTCTAAGCCTAATACCTGATATACTTCTTCTTCAGTTTTACCTGCCACACTATGATTTTTCTGGTCAAAAACTCCCCATTCATTTAAACGAAGACCTTTAGATATAGCTATTTTTCTCAAAGCTATCCCATGTTCTTTATTTCCAGTAAAATATTGCATCGCTGTACCAAAACTCTCTATTGGTACAACAAGTAAATCAGCATCTAACCTGTTGTTTAATTTGACAAACGCTTTATGTACTCCTTTTCCATTTATCTGTTCAACTTCTGGCATATTTACAAAATAATCTAAAATATCATTTCCGTCTTGTTCTGAAAAGACTGACACCAAATAATCGATATCTCCCACAGTTTCCTTCATTCGTCTAAAAGAACCTACGACTACTGCTTGTTCTACTCCAGATTGTGATGATAGCCGTTCCTCTATTCGTCTGACTAAAGGATATACTTCGCCAATTAACTTTCGCCCTTCACCTTTTTTAAAGAACTGAACTTTTTTTAGAATTGATGCTTCCTTCTTTTCAGAAAATCCAGGAATATTTCTAATTTTACCCTTTAGTGCCGCACTTTCTAATTCTGAAACATTTTTTATTCCCAGATAATCATAGAGTGTTTTAATTGTTCGTGGACCAATACCTTCAAGGCCGAAAAACTCACTGATATCTATTGGTAACTTCTCTTTTAGTTCATCATAGTATTGCATTTTCCCTGTTGTAATATACTCTTCAACTTTGGTAGCAATAGCCCTTCCAATCGAAGGAATTTTTAGCAATCCTTTTAGTTGTTGTTTTTTGTAAATTTCATTTATATCAAAAGATAAATTTTGTATTTCATCTGCAGCTCTATTATAGGATCTGATTTTAAAGATTGTATTTGGCTCACTTTTCTTATTTTCCAGAACCTGCAAAATAAATGCTATTTCTCGAAAAATTTTGGCTACCTCAGAATTCGTGATCATTACTACGTTTTCTCTATTATGGGCTACTAGACTTAAATCAAACGATCAGATATTACAAAGTTATAATCGAGTATCGATCTAAAATTTTTTAAAAAATATTAATCGTTATTTTGTTTTGATTGTCATCTTTCTGTTAATTCTACCATTTCTGTATTTGTAAACATGTAAACTGACTATGAAATAGTACTGATTCGTAGGGAAATATCATCATTCTGAACAATCTAATAATTTGATAAAAATGACCGTGGTTTTTTAAATTAATATATTTTATTAGGTTAAACAAAAAATAATCAAATATAATTGGTAATTTTACGCTTTCATAAACATTTACTTTAAATTTTATAATATATTTTTTATATTGGAATGAAAGCAGCTGTATATCATGAGCATAACAAAGATCCACGAAAGGTTGTAAAAATAGAAGAGATAGAAATCCCAAAAATAAAACACAACCAAGTTCTTATAAAAGTTGAAGCAACATCTTATAATTACAATGATCTGTGAGGGATATGGGGAGAACCAATCAAGATTCCACTCCCCCATATTTCTGGAAGTGATGTGGCAGGAACAGTAGTAGATGTTGGAGAAAATGTTTTAACCATAACACGAGGGGATGGAATAGTAGGATATCCCAATTTAACCTGTAGAATATGTAAAGATTGTACTTCTGG
>JALDXL010000264.1:0-3550 GCA_032155045.1 Nitrososphaerales archaeon | reverse complement strand
AATTTTATTGGACATGCATTAAATGGTAAAAAAAATTCACAATGGCAAAAATTTTAATTGGTAAATTATTAAATAACAATATTATTTTAGCAAAATAGTTATTTAATAAAAATCTATGATATGCACAAATAGATCTTTCCCTCTATATAGTCGTGTTAGAATATTCTGCGGACGTTTTCAAACTTTTGCGTTCTAAAATATGCAGAAGAATAATAGTATTAGTTTTTATCCAAATTGTTTTTATCATAATTAGTTTAGTTGTTCTATCTTAATGTCAATCACAAATGACCTATTTTGGACATTCAATAAATATAGCAGATAACAATCGATTTCTTACTTCTAACCTTATGTTAAGAACAGCACAATATTTTATGGAAGATAGGAGTGATATTTCCAAGATTAATCACGCAATTGACCAACTTGATTCAAACATATTGATATTAAAACATGGTGGAAAGATGTCTGATATGGAACTTAAGCCATTGCCTTACGAATTCTCTAATGAGTGGAATATCTTATACAACAATTGGATTGAATTAAAATCAACATTATCAAATAATATCTTAAAACAAAATCAAATAACTAATTTTTTTGAAGCAGGAAAATTATCTTCTACTTCCCTCTCATCAACAGCAGTACCATCAACAGCAGTACCATCAACAGCAGTACCATCAACAGCAGTACCATCAACAACAATAGTAATCCCGCCTACACCAATAGCAGCAAATAATAATATAAAAACAATACTAGAAACAGGAGCGTTATCTTTAGTAAATTCATCAACTGTATTAGTTGCAAAATTAGGAGAGTATGATAAAAATAGTTCGCAATATTCGATGTTTCTTCAAAGTCTTTTTGCAGTAATAAATATTGGAGTTTCTACTGCTTTTATATTTTACATTATAAAAAAAATTTTAAAACCAATACTTGCTTTAACTTCTGCAACATCTGAAGTCAAAAGCGGCAATCTTAACGTAGCAGTTAAAATCAAGGGCAATGGTGATGAACTTTCATTTCTGAGCGAATCTTTCAATTCCATGCTAACTGCGATAAAAAACTATATTAAAAAACAAAACCAACTTGAAAAAGAACTTGAAAAAGCAAATGAAGATTTAAAATATAGAGATCAATTAAAAGATGAATTCATAAATATAGCAGCACATGAATTGAAAACTCCTATACAACCAATACTTGGACTTTGTGAATTACTTCGTGACATGGAAACTACAAAGGAAAAAGATCAAGAAATCCTTGATATTATTATTAGAAATTCAAAAAGACTAATGAAACTCGCAGAAAATATATTAAATGTTTCAAGAATTGAAAGTGGCTCTTTCATTTTAAAGAAAGAAAAGTTTGATATCGGTGAAATGATAGTAGATACAATGAAAGATTTTGAACAAAAGATTCTAGAAAGTAAAAAAAATATAAAATTATCTTATGTATTCCATAATGATAACAATAATAAAATAATTGTAGATGCCGATAAAAATAGACTTAATCAAGTTATTTGTAACTTGTTAAATAATTCTTTCAATTTTACAAAGGAAGGTAACATTACCGTTATCGTTGAAAGAAAAAGGGCGAATAATACTAGTAACTTCGTTACTGTTAGCATAAAAGATACAGGAACAGGTATTGATCCAGAAATATTACCATTACTTTTTACAAAATTTGCTACTAAATCTCTTACAGCAGGAGGCACAGGATTAGGATTATTTATTTCTAAAAATATAATCGAAATGCATGATGGAAGAATATGGGCTATCAATAATAATGATATTAGTAGTGACAAAGATGAAGGATCAACATTTACATTTAGTCTCCCGCTTAAGTAATAATATAAGAATTTTCAAAATTATATTTTAAATTTACTTCATGATTTCCATAATTATATATATAATATAATTTTTGAAATAGAAATTTTTTTGTTATTGTGGTATTTAAAAAATTCATAATAGGTTGTTAACCATAGAAAAACTATAAGACATAATAGTAATATAAGATATTATTAATTATAGTATCTTTGAATAATAATAATAAATATATATTATTGGTGGATGATGAGAAATACATAGTTTTTTCTATACAGAATGGTTAAAATCTTATAGTTACAAAATAGTTTCTTTTGATAATCCTATCGAAGCAATAAGTTTTCTTAACAAGGATGAGAATATTTCTAATTGTTCTTTAATTATAACAGATTATAAAATGCCTCAAATGTCAGGCTTGGATTTAATAAAGAAAATAAGAGAAAAGGATCTTAATTCAAATATTAAAACTATAATAGTTAGTGCATACGTGAAAAATGAACTTTTAAAAGGGTTTAAAGATGATGCATTTAATGACCCTGTTTTAACATTGGATAATTATCAAACCAATTTTTATGATTTAATAATTCTTGATATAAATATGCCAAAAATGGATGGGTTTGAATTATATACTAAATTAAGACAACTGGATCATAAAGTTAATAATTTGTTTTTTAACTGCAAGTGACATGTTTTATGAGAAATTTAAAAAAACACGATCTGAATATTGTAGAATAATTGATGAAGAATATTTTATTCAAAAACCAAGCACAAATGATAATTTAATTAGGCATCTAAATAGAGTAATGAATTCTAAAAATATAAATTACTACTCGAAAAGAATTAACACTAATAGAAATTGCTGAAAAAACTAAAGAAGTAAATCGATTACCATGAGATTTACAATATTTACAACAAGACGCTGAAAATCAATAAATTTGAATATAAAATGTGGAAAAGGTTCTAATTATGATCTATTTGTAGATATTGTAAAATATTATATCTTAATTTGTCTAATAATTTATAGTCAAATAATTTTTATTGAAAATATTGTAGAAAATATTGCAGAAAAATTAGGAATCGATCCTCATATTGCAAGGCAAGGTATTTCAATAACATCTAGATATTTTATTCTAAAATCAGATCCAGTTAAAGCAGGTAGGTTATTATCAATGCTATCATCCAGTTTAACAAATTTGTTTTCTATCGATGAAAAAAATGAGATCAAGACAATTCAAGAATATATCACTCCAGAAAAAGTTATTGAGAAAATATCTAATAAATGTTTTAACGGTGATAAACAAAAAGGAAAAAAACTACATGAAGAAGGAATAAATTTAATAAAAAGTAATATATGGTAAAAAGTAAATAAATTTGCAATAGACATAATTAAAGTTACATCTTTTTCAATACAATGAAAGTAATTAATAATTAAATAATCCTAGAAGATTATTCATAATCCATTACTTATCCTCTAGACTGATAAAATTTAAAAAATATAATGAATTCAATATAGAGCAAATAATCATAATAGTTTTATTAAAAATTTGTTGGTACTTTATCAGATTTTAATCAAAAGTTAGGGTAAAATAATAGGGTAAAATAATAATAACATAACAAAACAATATTTAATTAATCAAAATAAGAAAAAAATTGTTTCTTATCCTTTTATTATTTATTGTCGATTATATGATCTTTCTATTTTTTTTGCATAATCAAAGTTGTTTTGAACAATATCA
>JALDXL010000263.1:0-3553 GCA_032155045.1 Nitrososphaerales archaeon | reverse complement strand
CAAAGCCTCTGGTGAGATTTGAACCCACGACCTAAGGTTTACGAAACCTTCGCTCTAACCGATCTGAGCTACAGAGGCATAATGTAAAGAAATTATTTTTACAGGTATATAATCTAGATTCTAGTAACACAATTAAATCTACAATTTCTATAATTATAGATATGAAAATATCTATCTCAGGAGTGCGAGGTATTTATGGTCAAGACCTCAATCTCCATGAAATTTATAGATTAACAAGTCTATTCGGTTCTTATCTAGTAGATTCGAAAAATAAAAAGATAAAATGTCTTGTGTCATGTGATACGAGAATTTCAGGTGATATAATAAAAAAAATTGTGATATCAAGCTTAATTGAAAGAGATATCGATGTATTTGATTTAGGAATAGCACCTACTCCAATAGTATTTAGAGAATCAAAAAAATTCGATGGTTCGATTATAATAACAGCATCTCATAATCCTTTTGACTGGAATGGCCTTAAATTCCTTATTGATGGACATGGTATATTTGAAAAAGAATTAAATGAGATCTTATCAATGCAACTACCATCTACGATTGTATCTTATGGAAATTATCAGAGATTCTTCTCAAATTATGAAAATGATGTCTTAGACTTGATTCAAAAATCAAAAGAATTGAGTTTATCTCAGAACAAATTAATCTGCATAGATGCAGGAGGTGGTGCTGCATGTGGTTATGCTAATAATATATTAAAAAATATCGGACACGTTGTTTATGATGTTAGTGGAAATAAAGGTATATTCTCAAGGGGTCCAGATCCAACTGTAGATGAGTTATCACAGCTGAAATCTATTGTAAAATCGCATAATCTAGATTATGGATTTTCGTTTGATTTAGATGGAGATCGTCTAGTTGTTGTTACAAGTGGTGGTGAAAAGTTAAATTCAGATATTACTCTATTAATGTGTTTAGCTAATATGATATATAATTTTCGATCAAAAGAATTTGTAACTAGTTTAGATACAAGTATCTCTATTCAAAATTTTATTAAACAACATGGAGGCCATTTAACATATTCTAAAGTTGGCGAAGCTAATGTTGTTCAAAAAATGCTTGAAAATAACGCTGATGCAGGTGGTGAAGGCAGTAGCGCAGGATTTATCATGCCTAAATTTAATATGTGCAGGGATGCTTTATTAGCTAGTGTTTTGATTAGTACGCTTAATAAAAAAATATTAAAAGAATGTTTCGAAATTTCCGATAATTATAGTCAAATTAGAACCAAAATTCAGATAGATTCTGAAGTACAAAAGAAAATTCTAAATAAGCTGTATGATGAATTCAAGAAAGACTCGACAGAAATTAATACGCTAGATGGAATTAAAATAATTATGGATGAGAATTCTTGGATTTTATTTAGAATATCTAATACTGAACACGTTTTAAGAATATCAATAGAATCGACTATCAATAACGTAAAATCTATGTATAAAAATGTATATGAAAGAATAATTAAAATACATGACCAAATTAAATGAAATAGAAATTATAGATTTATTTTTTTCCAAACTCTTAAAGAATAAAATACAATTCCAAATAAGAGATGATGTATCAATACTATCTTTTAAAGATCTACGAAAAAATAAATTTAGTTCTTTCAATTCTCGTCATATAATTATTAAGTCTGACATGTTAGTAGAAAGTACTGATGTAGTTAAAGAAATGAAAATGTGGCAAATTGCAAGAAAAAGTATTGTTTCTGTTGTTAGTGATATGTCTGCAAAAGGAATAAAACCACCATATTTTTCGTTACTATCATTAGGAATTCCTAGAGATTGGACAAAACATAAAATAAAAAATTTAATTATAGGTTTTGAAAAAGCTTCCAAGGAATTCAATGTGATATTTCTCGGTGGCGATACTAATGAATCTAAGGAATTAGTAATTGATTGTATTTTAGTTGGTTTTACAGAATCTACAACTCAGAAAATTCCTTTAAGAAATAATGCTAAGGTTGGTGATATTATAATAACATCAGGCAGATTTGGTTATACCTCTTCTGGATTAAAAATACTACTTTTCGATTCAAAAGCAGTATCTTCTTTTAAAAAACGAGCAATATCAAGTATCTTACTTCCAAATCCTAGTCAAAAATTTGGAACATTATTAGGGCAGTATTTTTCAGCATCTATTGATTCTAGTGACGGATTAGGAATATCCCTTTATGAATTAGCCAAACAAAGTAAAGTTAATTTTTATATCGATGATATCCCTTTTCCTAAAGGTCTTGTAGAATTTACAAAAACTAATTCTCTAAATATTTATGATATGATATTTAATGGTGGAGAAGAATATGAAATATTGGCAACGGTCAATCAATCGAATTTAAGAAAAGTTAAAGTTCTTGCAAAGAAATTTCATTTACCGATCTTTATAATGGGGAGAGTAATGACTGGTAATGGTAATGTTTTTGTTAAATGCAATAATTATTTGGGATTACTTGATGACAGAACAAGGAAAACAAGTAACGGTTATTTTCTATTAGAACGCAAAGGATTTTTACATTTTACATAATATATTAAAAAAGTTTTAATATCTTAATTAAATGAATTATAAGATTATGTCTGAAACTGAAGATATTACTCAATATAAATGGGGTGTAGCTCATATTTTTAGTAGTTATAATAACACTTTAGTTCATATCACCGATATTAGCGGTGCTGAAACAATATCTTTTAGCTCGGGAGGTCGACATGTAACCGCTGATAGATATGAATCATCTCCTTACGCAGCAATGAAATCTGCCGTATCCGCAGCAGATGCAGCTAAATCTAAAGGAATAAATGCTCTACATATTAGAGTTCGCGCTGTTGGTGGAGTAGGACCTAGAATTCCCGGCCCAGGGGCTCAGGCTGCAATAAGAGCTTTAGCTAGAGCAGGTTTCAGGATTGGAAGAATTGATGATGTTACTCCAGTTCCTCATGATACAACCCGAAAGCCTGGCGGTCGACGAGGAAGAAGAGTATAATAGTACATTATTTTTTACTTTTTTTGTCTAATAGAACTAATAATTTTAAAGTTCTGTATTTGAGAGCATATATTTTAATAATTAAATTAAAATTATCGCAGCTATTGTTATTATCTTTATACTAAAGAATTATTACTATAAAAAGGATTTTTATTTTTTATTTGTCATTAGTTTCTTTATTCTGTTTAAGTTTCTCAGCAAATGATACATATTTTCCGTGATCTTCGATTTTAATAGTAGTATTTATTCTAACGTTTAATCCTATTGAACGAAATAATGAGAGTAGCTCTCCTCCAGAAATTTTTCGATTAATTTCTCCAGTATTAATAAGTTCAACTATTCTATTTGTTATTGCTCTAGTTTCTGTTGGGAATTGGAATTCGGCTAAATTTAGTACTTCATCTCCTCTATCATACAAATATGATAATAAAATCTCTCTTTCAGAAGGTTTACGTTTTATAATATTTTTTTCTATATTTTCCTTTTTATGTTTTCTCAGACGTTGCATCATTTCTTGCATTTTCTTAGCTTTAAGAATTTCAATATCTGGATCTTCTTCCATTT
>JALDXL010000262.1:0-3557 GCA_032155045.1 Nitrososphaerales archaeon | reverse complement strand
AATGATCGTATTTCACAATTTGATATAAATGGGAAATATATCAAATCAATTGGAACATTAGGAAATAAATCTGGTGAATTTAATCTCCCTACTACAATAGAAATAGATTCAAAAGGTAACTTCTTTGTTAACGAGAGAGGAAACGAAAGGATACAGAAATTTGATAGTAATTGGAACCCTATTTTGATGTGGGGATCAAAAGGAAGCGGTGACTATCAATTTTGTCATATGGAACATATTGCTTTAGATAAATATGATAATGTATATGTAACAGATCCGCAATCTGATCCAGGATGTAGTCAACAACCTAGAGTATTAAAATTTGATAGTGAAGGTAAATTTATTACAAAATTTGGTGGATCTTTTGGTAAAGGAGATGGTCAATTTCAAGACCCTGAACACTTGGCAGTCGATTCAGAAGGAAATGTATACGTTTCTGATAGAAAGAGAGACGATATTCAGAAGTTTTCACCAGTTATTGAAGCTAGCAACATTCCAGTATCAAATATAACTAAAAAATAGATATGAAAATATAGATAAACTCTTTATGTGAGAGGATGGAGAAAAGATAGAAAAACAAATATCAATCTAGATGTCTTTTTTTTTAAACACAAATATCACAATATATTTATCAAATAATTTATCCACATTATATTTTCTAAGTATATTTTTATTCATATGGGACTTGATCAATGTAAAATTAGAAACATCTTATCACATCTTTTTTTATTTTTGTAAGTTTTTATATCTTAGTTAATACATATAGAAATGAAAAACCATTTATAATGATAATTCAAGGGGTTTTTATTATTTAGGATCCAAGATTATTACTACATCAAATAATTTTGCATCTATCTCGTCAATTAATTTATCAATTTCATTTTGAGAAGCTCTTTCTTTAATTGCTTCTCTTTAATCTACTCTCATTTTAAGTTCTAATTCTTTCATTAAATCAACATTTTTTTTGATATTTAATGATGTCTCTATATGTTCATAGTCATCTATATACGCAGTTATAGATAATTGATTTACTTCTTGATAATTTTCGGCTTCATATGCAGTAGAGAGTTGATCTAATAGGTTTCTAATATTTTGAATAATTGAATATATTTTTCATTTGATCTATTGTTATTACTACTATTCTCATTATGATCTATGAGAGTATTTTGTAGAAGAAGAGGATTATTGAAAATTACTGAAGTAACTAATAAAAATTAAATAATAATTGAAAAATAAATTAGAAAGTTGTTCTTTATTCTATCCATCTACATTTTTTTAAAACAATGTATTTAAATCATTTTCTTCTTAAAATTTAAGATTGATTTTTGTTGCTAAATAAAATAATCAAATAATAAACATATTTAATATGATTTAATGTATATTGCATGATGTCAAGATGTATATTTGATATATAGAAACAATACTATTATTTGAAATTATTATCTTTCCTTGAATACAATTCATTTCCTTTTTCATAATCTTTTATCGTTCTTTTCTCACAATGTGTATGTTGTGGGGAAAATTCCTCACCTGCGACACATCCAAAAAACATATCACCTAACTGTATCATTCCTGCTTCAGTATCTCTATTAAAAACGAAAGGTACATCTAATATTTCGTTATTATTATCTCCTTGTTTTTCTAAAGCATCATTTGCGTTTAAAATTTCCATTTTATATTCTCCTCTTACCATACCTACAACACTTATTTGATCCACGTCATCTATTGCATCTTCCAGTGGTACTTTTACATGTATTTTTACTTCTTTGGGGCCCATATTGCCTTTTCCATTTAACTTGTTATAGTTTACACTTTCATTGAATTTGTTTAATGTGGAGAATAATTTTGCAGTAGCTGAATCGGCGGATCCAATGTTTCCTTCATCACAGTCATAAAGAGAAATTTCATTATTTGAAATTGCTTTTTGATTTTTATTATTAACATTTACGGCATATCCACATACAAAATATTGATCTGTTTCTATAATTGAAGATATATCGTTACTTTTAGCAAATTGTAAATTAACTACCATAATGTTGTTTTTTATTTTATTCTTTTCTTTAACTAAATCTACGTATTGTTCCTTTGCTTCTCCATTGACATATGAAACTATTTTTATTTTTTGTATATTAGGGTCAATATTATTTACATTTAATTTTATTTTTAAATTCAAGGTCTCTTTTTCGTTTTTAGTTTGATCCTTGTCTTCATTATTATCATTCTCATCATTTGAAACAGTTGCGTGAACATCTCCTATTACATTGATAAAATATAAAGCTATTAAACCAATAAGTAATAACAATGATATGTTTCTAGATTTAGAATTGAACACATTCAATATTATTAATTAACAGATGATGTTATTTTAAATTTCTTTCCTTTGTAACTGTTTTTATAAATAGAACATAAGAACGAAATAATTTTTAGTAATTTTCTTTTATTGCTGTATGTTAATTTTATTTTTATGATTAGAATTACTATTAACATTTTTGTATTATTACAATATTATTTATGCACTAAAATAAAAAAGTAATATTTAATAAACATTAGTTACATAATTTCGAATAGCATGTATTTTATTTGTTAAATGTATTTAATAGGATTTAAAGGTATTAGTACAAGTCTAGTAATATTCAAAATTTATTTATCACAAAAAATTATTTTAGTTACATGGTTGTATCATATTCTTTTTAAAGGAAGTTGTTATTTGATATAAGTAAAATATGCAAAATAATCCACATCAAAATATTATTAATATTGTTAACAATTCATTAGATAACACTAGACTACTCACTCAGATGTTGTTTTGTATTAGTGAACTTAATAAAAAAAGTGACTCGCAATGAACCATATTTTCGCAATCACTTTTTTTGTAATATTAGTTACTACGTTTGTTTTAATTTTTAATACACCTGTTTATGCTCAGGATTCACCCCACAACTCTCAAAAACATAATACAGAATCAATTAAAAAATCATTCAATATTGCAGTAGCTTCAGATTGGGGATGCGATGACAATGCTAAAGCAACTGCCAAAAATATCCAAAGCAAGGATCCAGAACTTGTTATTGCAGGTGGCGATGCAAGTTATAAAGAATCTGCTGAATGTTGGTTTGAAATAATTCAACCATTTAAATCAAAATTGAAGATAGCAATGGGAGATCATGAATATAGTGATACTAGTGGTGGAGAAATAGGTGTTATCAACCAATACCTGAAGCCGTTGAATCTAGCAAAAACATATTATTCTTATGATTTGAATAATGCCCATTTTGTTTTTATAGATCCATATATTGATTATGAACCAGGCTCAGCTCAATACCAATTCGTTGAAAATGATTTAAAAACTGCTTCTACCAACCCAAATATCGATTGGAGATTTGTTGTTGAATCAGTACCTATGTATACTTCACCATCTAAACATCCTGCTGACTCGGTTATCAGAGATATTTATCATCCACTTTTTGACAAATATAATGTAGATATAGTATTCACTAGCGATAATCACAATTATCAGAGGACCTTTCCATTAAAATACAATAATGATGATAGTTCTA
>JALDXL010000261.1:0-3562 GCA_032155045.1 Nitrososphaerales archaeon | reverse complement strand
TTTACTAGCTGAATAGACAAATAAATAAAATAATTTTTACTTAAAATTTTTAATCGATACTATCTATTAGATTTAATAGTATGATTAAATTTAATTGCATTAAACTATTCTCTAGTAAAAACATTTTATAGAAAAGAATAATAACACAAATCTCACTGAATTAAACAAATAAGTATCCTATCAATAGTGATATTACAAACCTATGATAATAAAATAAAATGATTTTGTATTATTGTATTATAAAAAGCGATCTATATCGTCAAAGGTTCGAAAATGAAAATTTGGGATATATTTCATTTCACTTTAATCTTATTATTTTTCATTTTTGTACTTTCTTTTAGGATTATAGCACTAAGAATGATAAAAGCAATCTGAAATACTTGAACTATTATTGCTTCTGTACTTATAGGACCAGCTCTTCCTGTTATTGGATTTTCAGGTATTCTAGTAAATAACCATAATATTATAAAGGCTGTTGTTCCAGCAATTCCTATTGAATACCATATTTTATCCCATTGTCTAATTATAGGGACAATCCAGAAAATCTGGGCTAACCCGCCAATCAAAAACAAAATATCGGAATTACCTATCTCTTCGCCATTGCTGATAGTATCGATAACCTTGTTAATATGCAATACACCTGCAATTAATGTGATTGCAGCAGCAGCATACATCAAAATATTTAATTTTTTATCCACTTATTATAAAAGTGAATAAACTATATAAAAAGAATCGTGAGATTCTCTGTTTTAAACTAACTATTCTATTTTTTAAATAGACAAAATACTAATTCATTGATTTAAATTTGCAAGACTCCCAAAACATAAATACTAATAAATATTATAAAACATCTAAAATTTAATGAATAAACCATATTATATGCGGATTTTTATTTTGATGATAATTTTTATGGGTTCTATGACAATACCGTTAAATATTTCCTTTACATTGACAGAAGCTCAACAACAACAATCAGAGACAATCATTAATACGAAGAATGTTACAGATCTTACTAATACAAATGACAAAAAATCAAATGTTAAATTAGAAAATAAAACTGTAAACTATTTCGATAATTCTTCAGGATATTTAGTTTATCCCACAATATACTCAACATCATCTATAGAGAATAATATATCTTCAACAAATAACAACAATACGCTTCCAGCGGTGGTAATGATACACGAAAACAAAGGGTTGAATGACAACATAAAGAATATGGCAAATCTTCTGGCTAAAGAAGGATACGTAGTGTTAGCAGTAGATTTGTTTAATGGTGAAGTTACTATGGACCAAAGCCGAGCATCTGAACTTACCCAAAAAATAAGAGATAATCCAACGACCGCAATAGAAAATCTTAAATCAGCAGTATCTTACCTCAGTTCGCTTCCCGATGTCAATCCCAAGAAAATAGCTTCATTAGGATGGTGTTTTGGAGGTCAACAATCTTTGCAACTAGCGTTAAATAGTGATAAAGAATATCCTTTAGCAGCTACCATCATCTACTATGGTAGGTTGGTAACTGAACCACAGACACTTTCAACAATACATTGGCCGATACTGGGTATATTTGGTGATCAAGACCAATCGATCTCTGTGGATTCTGTAAAGAAATTTGAAGATGCATTGAATACAAATAATATACCTAACGAAATATATATCTACAAAGGAGTAGGCCATGCCTTTGCAAATCCTTCTGGTGATAACTACGCACCGCAGGAAACACAGGATGCTTGGGAAAAGACAGTATCTTTCCTAAAAAAATACTTGGGATAGACATTTATTTTTTTTATCTTACTTATTTTTAATTCTCTATTTTGAGACTATTTTAGAATTATTATTATGATGATGTCTATTTTTTCACTAAACGTATTTTGATTATTATTTTTGGCTCTATCAACTTAAAAGATTAACACCTCCTTTATTAGAAGAATTTTAATTTTATTCAGATATGTAATTTTATATTTTAAAGATTATATCTATATATTGATAAAAATCAGATTAACCGAAAGATTTGGGGATAACCTTTATTATATATGTAAAATTAGATTATTTACTAAACATTAGGCGTATATTAAAGTGATAGGAGGTAATAAATTACTATTAATTGCAATTGCTTTACCATTAATCACACTTTTAATTATAGGTACTAAAACTTATGAAAGTATAATATCTTTTCAAGAACAAACAAAATTCGTAGAAGAAACACATCAGTTAATCCTCTCACTACAAAATTTGCTTACTTTGATAATTAATGCTGAAACCGGACAAAGGGGTTTTATTATTACAGGAAATGAGGCGTATCTTGAGCCGTATAATTTTTCTATAAATAATTTAAACAATACTATTGAGAAGATAGAAAATCTAGTGAATGATAAACATTCAGATCTATTAAATAATGGAGATTCCAATATCTTCTCTCTTATCCAGGGCAAAATTTACGAAATGGAAAAATCATTGGTTATAATGAGAACTCAGGGTTTTAATGCCTCAGCTAGATTGTTGGCAATTGACGAAGGAAAACAAATTATGGATGATATTAGACAAAATATATCATTAATTATTAATGAAGAGGAAAGAATATTGCAAAACAATACAGATCAGTCTGTGGTAGATGGACAAAATTTACTTACTATATATGTTATAGGAATAGTGGCTTCATTTGCTATAACTATTATAGCTATTATTCTTACTTATTCACAATTAAATTTAAAACATAGTCGGATTACTGAAATGTTACAGACTGAGATAGATAAAAAAACCAAACAGTTACAACAATCCAATATCTTTTTAAAAAAATTGAACGAGGATCTAAAAAAAAATGATGCTATGCAAAAAGAATTTATAAATATTGCGGCGCATGAACTTCGTACTCCAGTACAATCAATAGTCGGATATCTAGAAATGGTGAAAAATTTTCCAGAAAACTTTAGGAAATATTTAGAACCATTAGAAAGAAACTCCGAAAGACTTTATAGATTAACAGAAGATATACTAGACATAGCTAGAATTGAAAGTAATAATTTTAAATTAAATAAGGAAAAATTTGATATCGGTCAACTTATCACAGAGACAGCTGACGAATTTATAACAAAAAATAAAATTATTAATCAAGAAAAAAACAATGAAATTCAACTTATATATCCAAATAAATATAATCAAAATGATATAGATAAAAATAAGGAATTATTAGTATATGCAGATAAAAATAGAATTCAACAAGTAGTTTTAAACTTATTGTCTAATGCATCCAAATTTACAAAAGATGGAAAAATTGTTATAAAAATAAACAAAGAATATGATAATCAAATAAAGGTTAGTATTCAGGATGATGGTAAAGGTATAGATAAAGAAATATTGCCAACTTTGTTTACAAAATTTAATACAAAATCAGAGGCTGGAACAGGACTTGGTCTTTATCTTTCAAAAAATATTATAAATTCTCATGGTGGATATATAAGAGGATATAACAATTTAGATGGTGCACCAGGTGCGACATTTGAATTTACTATTCCAGATTCAAAAAATCTCGATAAATAAATTACTAAACAAATAAACAAAA
>JALDXL010000260.1:0-3566 GCA_032155045.1 Nitrososphaerales archaeon | reverse complement strand
TAATTATTAAAATTTATATAGGTTATAGTATAGCGATCAGCAAAAAAAAATAATATCAGAAAATAGCAAAAACTATAGTTTATGGACTAAATCTATTCTAAGTAAAAAGAGCTTAATATTAAGCTTTAATAGAATAGGAATATATTTAGTGAAACTTATTATATATTCATTCTCTATATACTGTAAGAAAGTTTTTTTGTTTAATAAATCGTTATATATTATAAAAAATCAAAATATATGATAATCTAATAGTAAAAAAACTCGGCAGTTGTTAGAATTGTAAAAAATAACAGAATAACACAATCCTCTTAAAGATATTAAAGAATTTAATAAAATACTAGATAAATAGAGTTTAACTGCGAATTTAATGAATCTGAATATTATTTGATAAGGTCATCGAATATAGATAACCACCAAAAAGCGAAAGTAAAAAATTATAACGCAACTACAAAGGTAATTTGGGGAATTTTTTATTTAGTATCATGGATTCATAAAATAATGATGGAAGTATTCAAATATACGACTTAAGCAATGATCAATATCAAACATAATGGATAAAAGTTAGAATAATATAATACCTAATCCTTTAATTATAATAGATAGATTATATCAATTCAATGTAATTATTTTTATTTATATCCATTTACTGTATCAAATTCTATCTACAAATGAAAAACTTCATCTAACAATTGATAGATTATTATTTAGATAATGAATATTCTTTTTAATATCTATGAATCAATTAGAACTAAAAGATTTATTTAAAAGTTCAATTAAAAATGGTCATATCAATAATAATCATCTTCTACCTTTTTCAAATTCTCAAAATTGTGAAATCAAAATCAAGGAAGAGGGGTATTTTCGTAATTTTGATTTAGTAATTGCTTTAATTTACAAAGAGAATAAACAAAGAGAAATCTGTTATTCATCTGCTCCTAACCAAATAGAATATGAATATGGTGATTTAGATTACTGTATAGAACAAAATATTTTTATGAGAATGCAGCAATTTACTGACTTTTCAAAAAAAGAGAAATGTGAAATCGAAAATATAAAATTTATACCAGTAGAGATAAAATCGGATGATGATGTACTTGATGAAAGACTTCCTAATCAAATATTGAATGCTATTCTTACTTTTGGCAGATCTTATTTAGTAATAGACAAAAAATACGTTATAAAGAGAAATTTGCAAATATTAAAACTTCTTCCTACAACAATAATAGGATATAGCGGAAAAGAGGATTATTTTGAAGTATTATCTACATTTAATAGATTTATAATGAATGGAATGTTCAATATTCCAAAAAGAAGTTTTATCAAATTGTTAGTAAACAACAATATAACTAATAAAATTTCAGACATTGCTAAAATCTATCAAAGTCTTGTAATCTTAGAACAAATTAATCAAAAATTAGTATATAACTATCTTTTTAGAGTGGAGGAAGAAAATTTAGATACGGAGTTTTTATTAAAGAAGGAAATAGATTTTTTAAATCAATTTTCTAATTTTTCTAGGCTACCTTCAGAAAAAACCTTCATGAAAGAAATTAAAAGATTGATTAAAAATGGTAAAAATCATTTGATTACTGATTTTTTGTAATTATGTTAATGATCACTAAATATTGACAAATTTTTATATTTGTATAATAAATTATTTATCAACCTCAACTTGATTTCATTGGTTTGGTTTTGTATTAAATCTTCGTCAATCAAATAGTGGCTATGCTACTACTACCTACGTTTAAAATAATATTTTGAAACTCTGATTTTTATTATTAATAATATTCGTGAGATAAAAGTAAATAATAAAGCAACTTGAATAATTATTGAACAAATGTCCAATAACATTAAACATAGAACTGATCTACTTACACCACAATTATTAAAAACTGCAGTAGGTCAAAAAGCTACATATGAATTCCTAAAATCAATATCCGAAGGATCTTCTCTTGATGACGCATTAGAAAAGGCGAGATTCATTGTACAACAAAATAATTCCTTGTTGCCATTCCAGACTTCTTTTATTCTAGATATTTTGAAAGTTTTAGGTCCTGTAGTTATCCAATTCTTTAGTGATTCTAAAACAACTAAATTAAAAAATTGAGTCTTTTAGTATTATTACTAAATGATAAAGTTATTGTTAGAAATATTATCGTGAGAATAATTATTGGTTGGTTTGCAAGAAATCAATATTTGTTAATTCGTCATCTTACTGATCTAGATTTTTGTATAAATACTGGAAAGGAGTAGTGTGGCGTAAAAGTATGAAGATAATGATAAACCGAAAACAGAAATATTGTAGTTATGACATGATAAGTAATTGGAGAAATTGATATTTGATAAATTATCTATATGTTAAATATTTTTTGGCATTAATTATTTGTTGTTCTATAGTTTCTCTAGGAATTACATCTTCAGCTATTGCACAGATCATTAATGATAATAACGAGAAAAAAATAAACTACACACATCATAAAACCAAAGTCAATGGAATTCTTATTCACTATGTAATCGGCGGTAAAGGTGATCCTATTGTTTTATTGCATGGATGGCCACAAACTTGGTATGAATGGCGAAATATTATCCCTCAATTAATTGGTAACAATTATACAGTAATAGCTCCAGACTTGAGAGGCTTAGGAGACTCAGAAAAATCCCAAACCGGATATGATACAAAAAACGTTGCAGAAGATATTTACCAATTAGTAAAGAAATTAGGTTATAGTAAAATTTATCTCATAGCTCATGATTGGGGAGGGCCTGTTGCATATTCTTATGCAGCTGCACACCCTCAAGATGTACGTAAAATGGTGTTATTAGATACTCTATTACCTGGTTTTGGATTTGAAGAATTAGGAAATTTTTCACCAAATGGATTGTGGCATTTCTCATTCCATGCGGTAAGAGATCTACCAGAAAAATTGATTGAAGGAAAAGAAGACACTTACCTCAATTGGTTTTATGACTATGGATCTTATAATCAATCCGCAATAACACAAGAGGATAGAGAAGAGTACATTAAACAATATTCTAAACCTGGCGCATTACGAGCAGGTTTTGAATATTATAGAGCAGTGTTTGAAGATGCAAAACAAAATAAAGAATATGGAAAAACAAAACTAGATATTCCCATATTAACAATAGGAGGAGAAGCAGGTATAGGCAATTTTACTACTACTTCATTTCAAAAGATTGCAAATAATGTTACCGGTTTGACAATACAAAATACTGGACATTTTATACCTGAAGAAAGACCTAATTTTCTCACAAAACAAATACTTGCATTTTTTAAATAACTTTTTTATATCGGTGGATTTGGTTGATTCGATAGATATACTCATTTATTGATACAACATATTAATTGAATCAAGATTTAATTCACTTTTGATCTTGGATTGTTATAGAAATTATGTATATATCTATAATATTTTCATATTTAATCTACTAATAAATAAAATGATATTCTAAAATGTACATGATTTGAACAAATTTTTATTAGGTATGTTTGGGTTGAAAGCTTAGAGGTAAATGTGATAATCCAAGTAAAAAAGAACTTTTTAGAG
>JALDXL010000259.1:0-3574 GCA_032155045.1 Nitrososphaerales archaeon | reverse complement strand
CATTTAATACAAGAAATCCTCCAATACCTAATAATAATGACACATGATATGGTAAGATAAGTGCTGTTATAGAACCAATACTTATAAATATACATAACCATTTGAAATGGTGCATATTTATATAAGACCATAATTTCTTTATTATCAAATCATATTCTTAGGCTTTTTTTACATCATCTAACTGTTTGTTATTTCTGCAAGAAAAAAAAATTATCGATATTACTTGTTCATATTAAAGGTAACATACAGATAATAATGTTTTAAAACATAAAATTTAGATAGATAAAAACCATAAATTATTTAATGAGTGTTGTAACTTGTAGAAAGTGTGGAGCAGATATGGTTGTTTCTCAACCTGATAGAGTACATACAGTTGTAGATAGAAAGGTTTTGAATTGGAAGGATTATGTCAAATCCACGATTAAATGTAAAAAATGTGATATTTCAAATATATTGTATTGGAGCAAACCAAAAGATATTTGATAAATCCAAAGTAAAATAATACTGAATAATAATAATTTTATTCACAATAGAAAAACATTTAAAAATAAAAATATTTCAGGAATTTTTGTTGATTTGATAACAAATACTGACTAGGAAGTAGAAGTTAATCGTTCTTATCTATATCATTAAATTATAATTGGATTTAATTTATTATGAATTAAAATATAATAAAATATTTACAAAATAATGTTTTAGTTTTAATAAAAAATATTAAATTGTATTTAATACTTGTTTTTTTCTATCCATAATAACTTTAAAGTTGATATTTGTCATGTTCCTTTTTATTGAATTTCCGTTCTTGAGCCATCTGGATTATATCTATAAACCTTTCCATGTTGTTCATCTAGAGTCTTTTTATGTGAACCATCACAAAAAGGTTGATTACTACTCAATCCACACATACAGATCCATTTACTCTCATTTCCTACTTTTACTTCCATCGGTCCTCTATCCTCTTTTCTTACAAGTCTTGCCATATCCGTAATAAAAAAACAAATATATAATTATATTTCATTTATTATTGTAAAAAATCTTTTTTTTATAATATCCATATTTCAGCAATTGCAAAAATTTTTTAAATTCTTTCAATTCATTCATGTAAATTTATGTAAAAATACCAATATGCATATATTGATTATAAATCTTTTAAATATTTTAACTTGATATTGTAAAAAAGTCGCTACGAATATGGGCGATTATATAATTATATCTGATATTATAAAACCATCCTAAAAACAAGCTACTATAAAATTGATTTTTTCTATTGATATTTCTTACTGTTCTACAATAACACAATACTAAAATAAAGAATTTTTACAAGAAAAATATAATTGAATTCTAGTAGGTATTTTGTAGGAATCTTATTTGTTATCAGTATTTTTTCATCCATTGTATTAATAAATAATGATAATTATTTTGAAAAAGATGATAATAATATTTATAATAACAATAATTTTTTTACTTTTAATTATTTACAAACAGCCTATGCCATAGAAGAAGAAGATGAAAACGAAGATGAGGACAAAGACGATAATGATAATGCATCAGATGAGAAACGAAAATCATCAATTTTTAATATAGTAGCTGTGGGTGATTGGGATTGTACAGGTGAAACAGAAGATACTGTAGACAATATAATTGATCAAGATCCTGAACTAGTTTTAGCTCTTGGTGATCTATCCTATAATGGAAAAGCAAAGTGCTGGTTAAAATTGATAGAACCAATAGCTGATAAAACCAAAATAGTAATAGGAAATCATGAGGTTGATTCTTCAAAACTAAGAAAAGACTATATGACATATTTTGGATTAAAAGAACAGTATTATTCATTCAACTATAAAAATATGCACTTTTTAGCTTTATCTACAGAAACTGATTACGATGATGATTCAGAACAATATCAATTTGCTGTTAAAGATCTTGAAAAATATTCCAAAGAACCATTTATTGATTGGATTATTGTATTTTATCATCGCCATGTCTATGGATCAGGTCCTAATCTTGAAGAGGATACAGATTTCAGGGAAACCTATCATCCTCTTTTTGATAAATACAATGTAGATTTAGCTTTACAAGGCCATCTTCATGTCTATGAACGAACTTATCCAATTACGTATAACGAAGATGATGATGATGAACCTATAGTACAAGATAATAATCCTAACAATATCTATATGAAGCCAAAAGGACCTATTTTTGCAACTGTTGGAACTGGTGGAGCCCATGATATGGTTTTATCATCATTAGAAGATTTTTCAGCTAAAGGAATAGATGGAAAATTTGGAATTTTAGATATTGCATTAGAAAACGACCAAAGGACATTGACAGGTACCTTCACCGAAAATGGAAAGAAACAAAAGATATTAGATGAATTTAAAATAATACAATAGTTATGGCATTGAATGTTTTATTTATTTAATATTGCATATTTATTATCTTATTGAGCAATACTTAATATTTAACACAAAATGTCTGATATTAAGTAGAACAAAATCGATTTTTTAAGAAACAATATATTAAGCTAATACAATAAAATTATTATACCCTTTAGAATTGTACTTGTTTATGATTAATCGTTATTTGATCGCATTTTTTATCCTTTTAATTTCTTTTATATTATTATCTATATTTATATCCCAAACAAGCATTAACGAAGATCATCCTTTAATCATTTTTGATAAATATGTAAATTCATTATTTTCAGGAAATTCTTTAAACGATTCTTTTAGTCAGTTTATGATTTATGTGACCTTTTATGGCAGAGAATATTTTTGGGGATTTGTATTAGCTGCTTTATTTATTTTAGGAGGGTGGATAGGAAAAAAAACTGCAATCATAACAGGATTGTCGATCTTAATTTTGGTGCTAGTAGGCGGCGAAATTAAAAATATTATAGATAGAGATAGACCAGAGTTAACTAATAATACGTATTTATTAGAAGGAGAGTCAACAAAATCCTTTCCATCAGGTCATGCACTAATAGTTTCTGCTGGTGCAGCTGGAGTAATGTCTTTGTATCGTGGAAATATGAGAAGATTCGCAATATCTGTGCTATTAGTATTTGAAGCTGCGTTAGTAATATTTTCAAGAGTCTATTTAGGATTACATTATCCTCTTGATTCAATAGGAGGCATTTTATTAGGAACATCGATAACTTTCTTATTAGTAGGATTTCAAAACGAAATAGATAGTATATTAAAAAAAATATTTTATACAATAAAAGGAAAAACAGTAAAATGATTTCTTTAACGTATCCTATCTATAATTTATAACTATTAACAAGTAAAAAAGTAAATAATTATAATGTAATCGTTTTTATTTTTGGAAATTAAATGTGATCTATATGCAAAAACTATTTCAACTGGTTTTTAGAGTTTTTTCAATTAGAAATTCCATGATTCAGTTATTCCATTCCACCAGGATTTATATCTACTAGGATCCCTATTTAATTCACCTTGAATACGATTAGTTAATGCGAAGAACATATTTTCTAAAGCATCGATTCCGCCATCAGAATAAATCTCTTGTCCTATTTCATAGAACCTCTTCTTCTGTGAATCAATTATTTCCG
>JALDXL010000258.1:0-3575 GCA_032155045.1 Nitrososphaerales archaeon | reverse complement strand
GTCCTTCGGTATTACAGGAAGGATGCCTAAATTCTATAGCATATTCACAATCTTTAATATTAACATCAATATTTTTCATGGTTTTTTTATGGAATCATCGATTTTATATTCGTCTTTTGGTTTCCTCGGTATATTTTCCAAAAATTTTTCTAAATTTTTAAAATATTCTATGCTAAAACTAGAAGGTAATTGTATCAAGATGGCACCTAATTGTCCGGAATTAGATAATGGAGAAATTTTATCAAGAAATTCATTCATTAATAGCTTCTTTATCAATATCTAATTTTTTCTATGGAATCCTTTCAGGAACTTTTATTGAAAAATTCGCATTCTGAGGAGTTGCTTTCACCATTCCAAAAAACAAACCTTTAGTCATTTTTGTATACAATTCTTCGTAGAAAGTCGAATCCATTTCCACAGTATTAAAAAATTCAGAATAATATTTGAGTCTTTTAGTTTCTTTTGTAGGATAAAAAATGTCAAGCCATCCTCCTTTTTCTGGAATGTTACCATAATTCCAACCAGAACATCCTAGATCATAATCCAACATCTTTACTTATAGTAAGAACCTAAAATCTTTTTAAAAAATGTATCAGTAGAATATTCTTGAATGTTTACATTGACAATACCTTAAAATTCGAATTAATATATTACTATTGTAACTTGGTAAAATAATAAAACATTAACTTTTTGATATCTATAAAAAAGATAAATTTGTAACTATATTAAATAATATGTTATATGAGATAGTTGATAATAATTTTGATTATATTTTTATTTGTTGAATTTACGATATAGCGCCATAGTATTGTCACAAACCATACATTTGTATTCTCCCTTTTCTGTCAATATAACACCTTCAGCAACCTCTTCATTTGGATTCTCATAGAATATTTGAGGAGAACCCGGATATTCCTTTGCACATTTATTACAATAATACTTTAAAAATTTCTTACTGTCAATTCTCCCTATATTCGCGAAAAATAATTCTGGAACCCCTAAATTGAATTTTAATGCTTCTTCCTCTGTTAGATTGACAAAAGCATACCCATTAGAACCTAATACCTTCTTTTCCACTAAATCTTCATTTTGAGTCAAACCCTTTATCGAAATATAAATGAATATTTTTATAATTTATAAAATAGTGCACAAGTAAACGATATCACGCCTCACATAAAATTTACAATATGCCATCTCTAATCGTCATATAATAATTTGACATTTTATTGTCATAGCCTGATTTACAAGGGATGAATCGGTTTGATGGCATTTATACAGGCTATGACCTTTTCCCAAGATTCTTTGAAGGTAAGATTGTTTTGAAATGTAACTCATATATCAATTGCTTTAATTTCTTATTTATTTTTAAAATTACAATCTTATTATTCCGAACTATTCCTATTATAGCAGTTTAAAGTATTCAATAGAATAAAGTAATATAAAATGAAAGATAAAATATCACAAAACGAGGATAAAACTATATCAATCAAACTAATGGTCTAAAAGTTAAGAGGTTCTGTCTGGAGATCGTTTGACTGAAAAACCAGAATGGAGGACATGTATAGAACTCACATGAGCCTCAATGAACCTATAGTTCCCAATCACTAACGTCAATTTATAGAATTATAATTTTTTATATAATTTAAAGTCATAAATAAAATAAAATAATTTAAATTGACAATTTTGTAAAAATAGTTGGATAAATAAACAGAAAATTATGACTTTAAACATTTAAACATCAAACTAAGTTAGTGAGCGAGCCTAGCCTGAAATAATGCTAATGTCAGTAAACCCCTGGCTAGACTCACCCCTTTGTATTTCCCAAAGTGATCCTTTTTACAGGACCAGTAATTCTATTTACTGAATTGTTTTTAAATATTGCATTAATTCACTGAATTAACTTTATTATTGTATTTTCGATCTAAAATTATAAAGTGAATCTTTTTGATTCTTTGTATAATACATGTCCGTCGATTGTGAATATATTTTCTATTATAATTGACTCAACAAATTCACTACCAAATGAGGAAGAAACCTAATTTTTTACTGTTGCACAAAAATTAATTATTGTAGAAAGAGAAAGGTTTCTAATCCTCATATCAAAAATAAAATCACGGAAGGTTTTTCCATTATTTTTAGATCATATTTTAATAATATAAAATAGTCATCATTATCTTCAACATGTAGGAATGAAAGCAACTATTTCAAAGATTTTCTAGAACTTGTTTTTGTGTATTCAGATTGTACTGAATTTATAAAGTCTGGTACATTTCATCTTTCTTCCTATTATCTTCTTTGGTATTCACACTCAACCTAAAATTCTATTTAATAAAGATATACTAATTATTATATTAGTACTATATGGGTTAGATAAATTTAATTACTTGAATTACAAGAAAATTTTATTGGTAAAAATACTATACCTGCTTATCTTCTCATTTTTGCTAGTTGTAGTTACTATTCATGGTTATTCTGCAAAAATCTATGCTCAATCTGAAAACTCTGACAATAGGAATATGATTGATATAGGAGGTCTGATATATTCGGCTAATATTGGAAATATTACAAATATAAAGATTTTAGATAACACTGGTCCACTTGTAAAGGAACTATCATTTGTTGAGAAAGGTAAAATAAATGATACTATACAAGTTACCAATCAAGGGACCTATATTAACACATATATCTCTAATAACACAATAAGAGGAGAAGGAAATGGCACGATAACAACAGCGGATACCAACGAAATTGCGACCTGGCAGGCTTATGATAGTGGAAAAATACCAGATCCAAATGAGAGTCAAGTTTACCATGGAATTATCTTTTTTAAATCTCCTTCAGGAACACTTTCTTTTCTTGACAATAAAGTTGGTCTTTATATAATTGAGATTGAAAATGATGATGGAAAGTATAGCAGACATATTTGGGATTGGAAATAATGGATAAATGGAGTCATATTTGGTATTTATGATTTTCTTTGGTTGTTGCAAAACCAATAGTATTTAGAATCTACCAACTGTTATTGTAGAATTAATTGATCACTATTCTAATAATAATAAATTATTGTCAAGTTAAAATAGCCAATATGATTTGATATATTAGAATAAAATTTTACATCTGAATAAAATAAATAAGTTAATTCAAATTAAATAACAAAAAATTAACGATGTTATAATTTTTTACACTGTTCGATAACCTCGGAGAATGTGATAAGGGGAACTATTTTTAAAGCATTAAATTTACCTGCATTTTTTGCAAAGAATGATTGTATTAAATTGACATCATCTGCTTCAACAACCCACAAAAAAGTATGTTCTAAAGCCGAGTGATATTGGTTAATTATTTTTATATTTAGCTCACTTGCTTCTTCTATCATTGTAGGACCTTTTTCTAATACTAATTTTCTAGTTTTAGCGTTATTCCATGGACATGCTTCTGTAGTGTGACTACCGTATATTCCGAATAATATCATTTTTTTATTTTACCCTAAGAAGTTGTTTTAACTTCTGTAATCCAATCGCACTTCACACCATGTTTATGATGATGTTTTTCTACTGCCTCTTTGTTTGGTGCTT
>JALDXL010000257.1:0-3582 GCA_032155045.1 Nitrososphaerales archaeon | reverse complement strand
TTGCGATTGATACAGTTGATAGTATGGTTATCAAAAGATCATCATCATTATCCAAACCAAAACATAATCAAAAGAAACAGAATCTGTATCTTGATAAAGTATATCATTCCAAAGAAGTAGAACAAGAAATTGTTAAGAGAAGATATATTCCACATATACGACATAGAAGAGAAGAAAGGAAACGGAACAAGAAACATCCAGCAAGAAGATGGATTGTAAAGAGAACTAATTCATGGCATAACAGATTCAGGAAATTGTTTACAAGGTACGAAAAGAAGGATAATAACTATCTTGGTCTTGTACGATTAGCAAATAGCCCTTATTGTTTATAGGCAACTAATTTTGGGATAGGTTCTTAGTACTATAAAATATTCTTTATATCAATGTAAGATATATTTTTATATAAAAAAAATTATATTGATTTAATCACAGAGTTTAAGTTGTAAATTAAGAAAATTTATTCAAATGAGAATCGGTGCCAATAAAGATAAAAAGAAAATATTTGACAAGTATTTGTATGGTTGTCCTACATGTCATTTATCACGATATGTGATTTTATCCGGAAATATTCAAGATCCTGCATATCACAAGTACGAACTTTATTGTCATAGTTGTAATGTAGTATTTTCACCAACACATGCTGTTCTTCCAATGGAGTTCAGTCATGATATTTAGCTTGGATATAATAAAATAATCAACAATATTTTATTGATATTAATCATTTTCTAAATTTATTTTTTTTCTTGTTTAATTGAAACAAAATAAGCGCAGCTAATCCCCATAACATTATGGCTGGCAATTTCTCTTGATAAAACCATGTAATTCCACCTAGTACAGCCATAACAATCCCAATAATACCTAAGATTTGTTTTCTTTTCACAGATATAGGAAATAACCCTTTAAATATATAAAAGATATAAAATTCATAAAATATGTTAAGAAAGTTATACTTCAATACAGTTCAGTTAACTTAAATAGTCTTAAAATTTTTCTCTAAATAATCACTAAACATTAATAATCTATAATCATCATAAGGTTTTGCGATAATTTGTAAACCTATGGGCATCTTAGAAATTGATGAGTAGCCTATAGGAATGGTTAAAGCAGGAAAACCAATACTATTAAATAGAAATGTATTTCTCAAAAGTGCACTCCTTATAGAAAAAAACCTACCTTCAATTTGGACTCTGGAATCAGAAATCAAAGGTGCAGTTATAATAGTAGTAGGCAAAAGCATAAAATCAATATTAGTAAATAATAATAAAAATTGTTTCTGTATTTTTTTTATTGTCTTAATTGCATCATAATAATCTTTTAATTTAATCTTTTCACCTTTTAACAATTGACTTCTAAGTTCGGGTGAATATTTTTTAATATGTTTTTTCATCAATTTTTTATGAATGTTATATGCTTCAAATAATCTCACTACTTGCCAAGATTTAAAAAAAAATGTTGGAATAATTTTTACATAATTAATACTGATAAACTTGTCCGTTTGGAGTAAATTAATGAATTTATTAAATACAGTTTTTATTTTAGCTTCTAAATAATCAACGAAAAATTGCTGAGGAATACCAATAATAATTATTTTGCTATTTTTTAAGAATATATCATAGATTGATCCCGATGGTAATTTTTTGTTTTCAAACTTGGATGTATAGAAAGGAAATCTATATTTTTGTTTTCTGATAACAGTGAATACTATCGAGATATCTACTGAACTCTTTGCAATTATCCCAATATGATCTAATGAAGGAGCCAATTTGTAAACCCCCATCATACTGATAGTATTAAAAGTTGGCTTGAACCCAAGAATACCACATAATGAAGATGGAACCCGAGTGGAACCACCGGTATCTGTCCCTATGGCATAAGGTACAAGTCCTGCTGCAACTGCAGCTGCAGACCCACTACTAGATCCTCCCGAAATCCTATTCAAATCCAAAGGGTTTTTGGTATCCCCAAAAAAAATATTTTTGCCCGTAATTCCAGATGCAAATTCATTTAAATTATTGGTTCCTATAAAATAGAACCAGCTTTTTTAAGTCGATTTATTATTGTAGAATTAATTTTTGATGTATGATGAAGATATATTTTTGATCCTGCAGTTAAAGGAACATTTCTTACAGCAATTATGTCTTTAATAGAAAAAGGTATCCCATGCAAAAGGCCTCTATATTTTCCATGTTTTAAATCATGTTCAACAATTTCTGCGTCTTTAAATGATTGATCCTTTAAAGTAGTTATAAAAGAATTGAGTGTTGGATTATACTTTTCGATATTCTTAAAATAAGATTTCAATAAATCCGAGGGTTTGATTTTTTTAGTACGAATGTAGTTTGAAAGTTCAAACAAAGAAGTATCTAAATTTATTTGTTTATCATAGTGATTATACATTTAATTATTGAGAATTACTAGTTAATAAAAAAAATTCTAAAAAAATTATTTTTGGAGAACAGCTGTAAGAGCTAAACTATTCCCTGGTTTGAAGTCGATAGATTTAGTTCCAGTATTGTATAAAGCTAATCCATTAATTTCATCCATTGTCTTTTTCTTTCCCGTTACAGGATCAATTCCGTTCATTTTATCATCAAAATATACTACATATAACCCAGAATCTTTGTTTATGTTTTGAATTTTTTGTTTAGATACTATAGCTCCTCCATGTTCGTTTCCTTGCTTATCTATAGATAATACTACAAATTTTAGATTTGGATTATTTGGAATATTAAGAGTGGCACGACCATCTTTTAATTCACATGGGTCATAGTCTGCTAAAACTATAACGCCTTTACCCTGGATTTTTCCTTTTAGTTGTATTGAATCAGACTGAGTTGGACAGGAATTATCTCGCTTGTATACTTTTTTAATAATTTTTACATCATCATCGTCATCATCATCATCATCATCGATATCTATTTTGACTTTATTATTGAAGTAATTGTTTGTTATTTGATTAGAAACTTGAACTAGAATTTGAGTAATATCATTGCCAACTGCAATTTGTGACCCTATTTGCTGAATCGCTTGGTTAACTTGGTTGTTATTACCTGAACCATATAAACCTGCAAGGTTACCTAGAGATTTCGACAAATCACTATTAGGATCTTTTGCTATTTGTGATGCTATCTGGTTAATTACTTGGTCAACATTTCCACCTCCTGAAGCAGCTTGTTGAGCGATTTGATTAATAACTTGTTGAACATCAGATGAATCTTCTGCTCCAAGGTTCTCTGCTGATTCAGCAATTTGGGTTGCTGTTTGAGTAATCTTTTGGTCTATATCGCTTCCAAATGATTGCTGTTGTGCTTGTTGTCCTATTTCTTGTTGGGTATTACCACCTGCTCCTATCTGAGTAGCTTCTTGTCCTATCTGTTGTGCTATGTCTTTACCTACACCTAATTGTTCAGCTTTTTGTTGGATTAGTTGTGCCACATCTTGACCTGCTCCTATCTGAGTAGCTTCTTGTCCTATCTGTTGTGCTATGTCTTTACCTACACCTAATTGTTCAGCTTTTTGTTGGATTAGTTGTGTTACATCTTCTCCTTCAGCTTGCTGTTGTGCTTCTTGGTCTGTTTGTTG
>JALDXL010000256.1:0-3590 GCA_032155045.1 Nitrososphaerales archaeon | reverse complement strand
TCATTTATTGCTTTTAATAATGTAGGAGGTAAACTTGATCTTTTTTTTAATACTAAAACAGGTAATTTGTCATTTCTTTCATATAGTATTTCTCTTTTAATTGATAAATATGAATTGTTTGCTATGAAATCTACATTACTTTTTAAAATACAACAATAAATAATAAAAAGATTAAAGCTGAAACTAATGTAATAACAATTCCAATTTTGGTAAACTCCCAAAATGTAAAAGGTCTAATCTCTTTTGATTCTGCTGTTTGAATAATTATTATATTACTAGCAGCTCCCAATATTGTTAAATTTCCTGCAATAGTGCTTGATGCTGCTAGTATCATCCACTGGTCTACGTTTGTTTCAGCGAATCCATTATCAATCAAAAAGTAAATTGTTATCATTAAACATTATGAATGTTATTACTACAAATATAGTTATTTTTAAAACAGTTCAGAGTATAAGGATTAAAATTTATTCTCCAGGAAAAATAAAGTTTACATTTCAGGTAAATGGATCTATATTTGATCTCTTGTATCATAATGGGCATAGATTCAAGAACGACTAATTTAAAAACATACTTGAAATCTGCTAGAATACCAAGTAAATATTGGATAAAAAAAGAATTGGTAGTCAGAAACTTAAAGAGAGAGTATTAATTGTTCATAACTATGGTCATAAATTTCAATTATATTTCCAAATGGATCTTCACAGAATACTACTTTATACTGTTTTTCGGGAACAATCTCCCAAATCTTACTTCGTTGCTTACCTCCACTTTCTGAAATTCTTTTACACAAGCCTTCAATATCTGGATCAGTCACAGAAATATGGGTAATTCCTGATTTCCAGTACTCAAAACTATCTGACCGTCTTTCAGCTTTAGGTTCAATATATTCAATAATTTCAAAACCTACTTGATTAGCGGAAGTTAGCCAAGCTATCTTCATTTTCTTTAACTTTGGACTATGAAAATCTTTGATCGCCATCCCAGTGAGAGAATCATCGCCTGCTAATTCAATAGGAGGCTTTATTAATGAAAAACCTAATATATTCTGATACCATTTTATAGCTTCCTCTAGATTAGAAACACTAATTGCTACATGATTTATTGTCCTAGGATATACCGTAGATGGCTTGTTGTTATCCATGTAATTACTCAATCAATTTAAAATATTTATAGTGTCTGGTGATTAAACAGATTTTGTTAGACGAGTGCTGTCTTAGATCTATGGTATTCAACGAGAGTAAATTATAGGTATTATTATACAATGTTAATATAGAGATGATATTATCTTAATGAAAAATAATGTAAAAAATAATGGTACATCATTTATTTTATTTTATTTTAATAAAAGTAGAATTAATTCTTTTAACAATGGTTATTAAAAGCCATCAACAAATATTCACTTACATGTAAAAAAGTGCCTATTGTAGAGCTATATGTAATTTAGATCGCGTTTACGAATTTTAGGATATGTATTTGAAAACAACGAAATTGATCAGACTTCATATATTTAATTATCATGACTATAAAAAATATTCATATTACAAAGAACTAAAACTCAAGATTCAAAAAGAATAATTAGTTCTAGTACATTTATGACATAAGTTAGAAAAATATATTACATAATTAATATGATACCTATCTATAACTATTGTTGTATAGTAAATTAAACTGACAATAGGTTGGTACATCAAGTAAAATTAAGTCCATGGTTTCAGCTGTGATAGTGAATATTAAAATGGATTTAATAACGTATAAATAAATAAAATCTATAAATGCTATTTCTCAATAAATTGAAATTAGGAAATGATATCATAATATTATTTGTATAATTAAAAGAATTTAACCAGAACCAAAAAATTTGTCCAATTTTAAATAGTCGACTGGTTCTTATAGGAATCTCTTTCGTTAAATTGAGCATTGAGATTTAGTTAGCTATCTAAAATTGTAGAAAGCGCATAACAATATAAGAATATATGAGAAAAATGTTGAATGAAAGAAATGATTGAGTACCCACCAGGACCAAAAAACGTACTTCCTTATGCTCTTGCTCGGAAATTTCTACGAGACCCTCTTAAAACATTAACTAAACTAGCTGAAAATTATGGTTATATATCTCATTTTAAATTCGGTAAACTGAATGTCTATTTCTTGAATCATCCTGAATATATAGAAGATGTATTAGTAACTAATCACAAGAATTTTATAAAAAGTAGAGGGCTTCAGGTATCAAAACGTCTTTTGGGATCTGGATTACTTACTAGTGAGGGTGATTATCATGATAAACAAAGGCGCTTAATCCAACCAACATTTTATCAAAAAAAGATCAAATCATATTATGAAATAATGATAAAAAAAACTTTGAATCTATGCGCTAACTGGAAAGAAGGGGTAGAACTAGACATACATAAAGAGATGACACGTCTTACATTGGAAATTATTTGTAAAGCCGTATTGGGGTATGATATTAAACCAGAAGAGGATAAAATTGAAGATTCGCTCCTAACATGTATGAACTATTTCAATCGCCTTTTAATGCCATTTGGTGAATTGATTGAAAGAATACCAATTTTACCAATTAATAAGGGATTCCAAAATGCAAAAGAAAATTTGGACTCAATAGTATTTAGAATGATTGATGAACATAAAATGAAATTAGAGAACAACGAGGAACACCATAATGATTTATTATTTACCCTATTAAAGTCACAAGATGATAATGGAGATGTAGAAAATATGAATGATCAACAGTTAAGAGATGAAGTAATGACAATCTTTTTAGCAGGACATGAAACTACAGCAAATGCACTTACCTGGACATTTTATTTGTTATCGGAACACCCAGAAATTGATGCAAGACTTCAAAAAGAGATTTATTCAGTTTTTGATAATAAATCAAATATATCATTTGATGATATCCAGAAACTAGAATATACTACAAAAGTATTGACCGAATCTATGAGACTTTATCCACCTGCTTGGGCTATAGGACGTCAAGCAATTAATGATTGCAAAATTGGCAAGTACACTATTTCTTCTGGATCAATAATCTTAATGAGCCAGTATGTAATGCAACGTAATCCACTTTATTTTCCAGATCCTAACTCTTTTAACCCTGATCGATGGACAGATGAATTTAAGAAAAACTTGCCAAGATTTAGCTATTTTCCTTTTGGTGGTGGAATTAGAAGTTGTGTTGGAGAACCGTTTGCATGGATGGAAGCAATTCTCATTATTGCCATAATAAATAGACTGTGGAAGATGAATAAGATCCCATCCAATAAAGTTGTTTTGAAACCATTAATAACATTGCGTCCAAAGAATGGGATGCATTTGAAAATAACCAGAAGAAAATAACCGAAATTCAGAAATTCAGTCAATTTCCTCTTTATAAGAGGAAAAGAGTATCTGCTTTCGTAATTGTTGAAACAGTTATTCAGATTTGCTGGAAAAACCACTATTTGTGGATAGCAATAGAACCTTTCCATAAAACAATACTTGGAGTATAAATTTAAGAGGAAAGAAATATGCTTCCTGCTGGATAATTTCCGCAATCACTGCTAATAAAGTATGGGTAAACACAGTGTTTATTC
>JALDXL010000255.1:0-3614 GCA_032155045.1 Nitrososphaerales archaeon | reverse complement strand
TGTTCCCTGTTGTGGACCTATGACTTTATATACTAAGACATCAATGTCTGTTCAAATATCTTTACAGATAGGTGGCCCTAAATACGATGCTACTTGTATTGCTGATCCCAACTCTTCCTGTACAGCAAAAACAGCGTTAGTCCCTTATAATACTATTAAAATAGGAATATCTAATCTTAGCAATCCTTAATGGGAAAAAGAATTTTATAGTATAAATGGTGTATGTGATTATTATGTTTCCGGTTCTGACAGAAACTATAAGGCATAGTTTAATTGTCCAGTAGAAGATCATAAAAAAACAAAAATGACAATAATAATGCAAGAGTGCTAGAAGAAGTGTTACTAAAAAATTACCAACCAGCATTTGATTTTCATATTCTACTATTTATAGATAGAATCTTAAATGATAAACAGAAGTAGACTATTACTATTACCATTATTAACAAAATATGGTTCTAAATTCTAATATTAAAATAGTAGTTTAGTTAATAAAAAATATTTGTTATTTTAACATAATTTCTAGTTATTAACAATATTATTATTCTAAATAACTAATTTTCGGATGGAGGTTCGAACCCTTATTCATCAAATATGGGTTCTATTATTAGATATTAAAATAGAAATATTTTAACCGTATTTCAATAAATTGTTTTGGGTAAATTGCGTTTTAAATGTTGAGTATAGTATTGTTCGATAATAAATTTCATTAATTATTATCTTATCATTTATTTTATGATTATTCGCTTCAATGGATCTTGATAATAATGATTTTATTTGAAATAACTTTTTTGTACTGTTATAACACAGTACTTATCAGGAAAATTTAGCTATATATCTTAAATAGAAATTGTTAATACCTTTGATAAAATATTATGGAAAAAATATTAGCAAGTATTCTTATAGGTTTAATCATAACTTTTTCATCATTATTAATTTCAATTTATGCACAAGATCAACAAGAATCTTATCAAAAACAATGGATAAATGAACAGTCAAAAAAACAATTTGATAAAAATGATTATGTAGTGGGTGGATTAGGAGTTAGATCATGTCCAGATATTGAGTATAAACATGGTATAATATTTGTCAAATATCCGACAGGTTTTTCTCAATATGAAGTGGGTTGTAATTCAATGACAAGTTTTTACGAACATATAAAGGGTTATAAAATTATTTCAGTTGATAAATCTGAAATTTTTGGAATTACAGTTGTAAAATTATCCAAATAGAACATCATTCAAACATTCATAGTTAACTTAGTAATTGGACATCACTATGTATATTTATATACTCATTATTTTTCTGACAAAATAAGTGTTAATTGTCTAGAAATGTATTCACTATTGCACTTAACTTTTCAGGATATTGATACATTATTCCATGACCACCTTCTTTGAATTGCGCTAACCACGCTCCTGGAATATTTTCTGTTAGTATTATAGAATTAGCAGAGGGTAATAGAATATCATCGGTCCCTGTTACCATAAGTGTATCTCGTGATATATCTCTTAATTGGTCGCAAGTTCCTTTCCAAGAGAATATTGCTTCACCCTGTTTTTGAAGAATACCTATAGGAGGTAATTCAAACGATGCAAATTTTTTCATATAATCTGGATTTTGTTCTATCCAATTTGGATTAAATAACAAAGGAATGAATCTCTTTTTTATATCTTCAGCAGGACCTGTTAATTCGGTAATCTGTTGTTGAATTTGTTTACTTGGTGGAATTGATTGATTACCACCACAACTAGAAGCATATATTATTAAATCATCAACCTTATCTGGAAAGTTTAAGGTTAATTGTTGAGCAATCATACCGCCCATAGAGAATCCCAAGACATCAAATTTTGGAATATTAAGAGCATCTAATAATCCTGCACTATCTGCAGCAAATTGTTCAATTGTAAAATTTTTGGAACCAGTGGTAGTATTACCAACACCACGATTATCAAAAATTATTACAGTATGATTTGCAGATAATTCTTTTAAAAAAGTCGGATCCCAACCATTCTTTGAAAGGGAATATCCATTTATTAGTAAAATCAGATCTCCTTTGCCAAATATGGTATAGGAAATATCAATATCTCCAACTTTAACATGTTTGGATGATGAAATATTATCTAATTTGTCTATGTTGGTGTTAGTATCATTTGTATTGTTGGTTTGACCATATATTAGATAAAGATTAGAATAATTATATATCATTGCAAAACTAAGAGTACCAGTTAAAGTGAATATTACTATAACAGTGAATTGTGAAATCGTCATATGGATTTTATTCAAGATAATTTAAGAAGAAAGATGTTAATATGCTATTACATTTTTAATTAGTATTATGCATAATATTTAACTTAATAACATTTCAAATCAATAGAGTAAGATATTAAACTTTCACTGTTTCTATGTAATTGACTAATTTTTTTCTCATAATCCGATACAAATTGTTTCAAAAAACTAAAAAATGATGAGAATGTCCTTGTATCTCGAGATGACTTGAAATTACTTTTGGCTTAATCTCTGAACAGCTATAAATCTCATTAATAATACTTAATTTTATATAGAATAGAATTATTTAATAAGGTCTTGTTTATACTTTCTAACGATTCTTGACTACGTCTAATTCTAATCAAATAATATTACTATTAGATGATGAACAGGATATTCTTACTCTGTTTCAGGATAGTTTAGAGTCGTGGGGATATCAAACAATTTCATTTGATAATCCAGTTGAAGCATAACCTATATGGATACTGACAATAATATTTCAAAATGCTCTCTTATTATTACCGATTATAGGATGCCGCAAATGAACGGCATAGACTTTATAAAAAAGATAAGAGAGAAGTCTGATACAACTTTAAAAATAATGTTAATCAGCGCATTTCTTAAAAGTGGTTTTTCTTTGCAAGAAAATTTAGACGATCTTAAAATTAACAAAATAATGGAAAAACCTTTGAGTTTACCACTTCTAAAAGAGGAAGTACAAAAATTGTTGAAATAAAGGATCTCTGTTTTAACAGTAACGATCCTACATTACAAATTAGATTTCAAATATTTACAAATAGGTTTGTACATTTTACAATATTTATCAAGTTCATTAAAATTTTTGAATAAAATAATTCTAATTCTGGAATTTTTATCGGTAGTATAACTACACGAGTTGAACGCCGGGAGTGGGACTAGTGTCTATCTCTTATATTCGTGGATAGAATTTTTATCTAACTTTACAAAAATATCTTCTCTGATTCGAATATGAAAGTAGTATATACAATTAAAAGAATTCTGAATCACATTGTTATAAGGTAAATCCGAACAATCAAATATTATATTCTTTTTTTAATTAAAATTTAATACATTAATATATTTGAATTCATTTATCAAATTGAGACATCTAAATTTTGTAAAATTAAGATGATTGTAATAAAAATAAAATTTTTTAATTTTTTTATTTCATCGACCAGTATTCATTGTAGGTGGTTTAAACCCTACTTTTCGTCCTCTCAAACCAGCAACTAGAATTTGGATTCCAGTTATAAGAATGGCTATTCCTATCAAGAAGCCTACAAATTTAAAACCAAAAGCTGGTGATACCATTATCGCTATAGCGATTCCAA
>JALDXL010000254.1:0-3626 GCA_032155045.1 Nitrososphaerales archaeon | reverse complement strand
ATACAGGATAATCCATATAGGCGAAGTTTATTTAGCACCTATTTTATTTTTTAAGAATGAAAATCATATTATTAAAAAAAATCAGAATGCTGAGTTTTTTTTAAAAGAATTCAAAGCCATAGCCCTCTATTACAGTATCATCTAAGATGAGCCTTGTAGAAGGCTATGGAATTCACACGTTTCTCTTTAAATCACAGCATTTGAGAAACAGACAGAGGTTAATATAATATGCATATTATGATATTTATTATTTGATTAACTTTGTTAATTAACAAAATTATTTTATCTAAAATTAGAATGTGATTTAATTTTAAATTGAATCGAAAGATGGAAAAAACTTATAGATCTAATTTGGTTCGAAACTAGTTCAGATTACGATTAACATTTAATAATTATATCAGTTATTATGTTTCCTTTTTATAAATTTGTAGTGATATATCTTCGCCTTAGTAAAATATTTACTTAATAACACAAAATGATATATATTTATAAATAAACAATATTGAATTATCGTATAATATGTATATAATTCTGGGATGAAATTTGTCGCAAGTTTAAACAAATATCTTAATCACCTTAATTTAGAAATAAAAATGTATAGAAGTGTTATTATCTCAACCCTTCCCAAAATCATATTAGTTGATAAGATAAGTTTCGATAGAATATCTAGATGCAATGTAGTCACCCCTACTGTGAGTCCTGTATTTGAAATAGTTGATGAAGTTTCGAATAACGCATCTAGGAAATTACTTTTACTAAGAAAAGAAATAGCGATTGCACTCAAAAAAGAAACTAAAATAAATAACACAATCACGAAAACTGCTTCCCTAAAAGCTTTATCCGAAAATAAAGATGTATTATGATTGAAATTAGAAAAATGATGTTGATGTTTGGATTTGTCATGTGGTTTTGAAAACATTTGTTTTTGATCATTCTTATTTTTACGAAATTGAATCGCAGTAGATGAAATTGATAATGGAATATGAGAATCAGAAGTTGGAGAAAAACCAGAAGAATTTTTTATTTTTTGAAATATTAACAGTATTCGAGCAATCTTAATCCCACTTGCAGTTGAAAATGCAGTTCCACCAATAAGCATCACAATGATAAGAATTATTTTTCCTCCAATAGATAAGGAAGAAAGATCTAAAAATTGAAACCCAGTTGTCGTAGATGCACTTACTATCTGAAATATGTATTTTAAGGAGTCATCTGAAGAAACAGTTCGTTCTATTACTATAAATATAACCGCAAAAATTATGATTGAACAAAGAAAAACGATTATTTCCCTACTCAATCTTTTACTTTTCGCTTCTTTCCTCAAAATACCATAATAAAAGCCAAATGGTAATGCGGCTATAATCATTCCTGCCATTATTATTAATAATTGATAAACATTAATCGTACTAAAAATGCTAGAATGTGGAGAGAAACCTCCAGTAGAAAATGTGGAAAATGACAAAGCAGCAGAATCAATCAAATCAATATTTCCAAGAAAATATATTAATAACATAATAATCGAAGTGTAAATAACAAAGATTACACTAATAGTAGATAATAATTGTTTGAATTTTTGCATCCCACTTCCCATTACATTTTTCATTGCAGCTAATCTAGTTTCAGGATAATACAGTGCCATGATTAGATATACAAAACTCAAACCACCAACCCATTGAGAATAAGATCGATAAAATACTAAACTATCAGGTAGTGATTCTGGTTGATCTATTAGAGAAATACCTGTAGTTGTAAAACCAGATGAACTTTCTAAAAATGAATTTACAAAAAGAAGTAAATAATCATTAGAAACCTCGAATGGATTGACATAGATATAAGGTAAACACCCACAAAGACTCAAAAGCAAGAAACAAGAGACAACAACAATAGATGATTGCTTAAGATTAAGTGGACTTTTTTCACCTAATGTATTCATAATGAAGCCTGTTAAAGATATTGAGATAACAGCTAGGTAAATTGCTGCTGCAGATTCTAGCTCTTTTAAGCTTGTTCCAAGTATTGCTGGAACAATCATCAATATTCCAGCAAATTGCAAAATAAAACCCAGATTTCCAAAGATTGGTCGATAATTTTCTTTTATTGTTACTCTATAGCTTGTGAAAGTCTTTTCTATCACTGAATTCCGAATTATCTCTGCAAGTGATTTTTGTGTAACAATTCCAATAATTGTTAGATCATGTTTATGCTGAGAATCTATTATTGGAACCCTTTTAATCTTGTAAATCCGCATAAGTTCTATAGCTTGCTTAACAGATGATGTACTATTCAAGATCATTATTGGAGATGACATTATAGTCTTCAGAAAAACCAAATCAGAATCATCGCCTTTGATTACCACTTTCTCTAAAATGTCACTATCAGTTACTATACCGATTGGTTTTTTATTAGAAGTAACTATTATCGTCTCAATATTTCTTGGCTGTGCAAGTTTAACTGCTTCAGCTACAGAAACGTTTTCATCAACCATTACAAATTGTTTACTAACGTATAATGAGACAGGGCGTCCTAATGGTTCAACCATAGATTTTCTTCAGAACTTTTTCTTAATAGAATAATAACTTTTAAAAATGTTATGTTATTATAACATTTATTATGATAATAAAATCATATTTTTAATTCAAATTTAAAAACAATTCTAATAATTTTCACAACCATTTCTTTCCTTGAAATTTAGTTATCTCAAAATAAGAATCAAACAATCAAAATTAATCAAAATTGTATTATACATAATCTGACACTGAGACAAATATTCTAATAATCATAGAAATTAGGATACCGGCAATCTATACTCTATATCTTTAGAATAGAAAGAAAACTATTTTATTAAAAATTAATTACTTTCATTTAAAGTTAAATAGTTTATTTTGAAAATATTCATGCTCCTCTAAAAAATAAATATTCATATTATATTTTCGTACTAATTAAATTGTATAACTACGTAAAACAAACGAAATTCAATATAGAGTAAAACTTTATCACTTTATGCTACTTTTACTTGGATATACTATTTAAAATGAAATGAGATGAATTTTTATTAATTTTTGTTCATATGGATGGATTTCAAGAATATAAAAATCTATTTGATAATTCTAATAATGAGTAATAATTTATTATGAAATCCTGTTAAAAATATTTTTATCTATCGTGATCAGTTCCAATTTTTTTATACTTATTTAAATATGATTATGATGTATTTAATAATATCTTAAATCTTAACTATAGCTTATTGTATTATTAATAAAATAGATTGTTTGGACATATAAAATATAAATATAAAGTTTAAAATTATAAAGATATTTTGGCGGAATGTTGTAAATACTTAATATAATTCAAAAATCTTTGCTATGATTTATGTGGGTTTTTCATTTATTTCTTCTTCTTCATCATCATCATCAAATTCATCATCATCATCATCATCATCAAATTCATCTTGTTCAACATCTTGTTGTTCATGAATTTCATCTTTGATTTCTTCTTGAGATTCTCCACTCATATTATATAACAAGTTAAGTCTCCTTAATAACGTTTCAAACATAGAATTTATTAAATATATACTTAGTAATGATGTAAATACATCAAAATTCGCTTTAAGATATTTTCTTCCATCA
>JALDXL010000253.1:0-3629 GCA_032155045.1 Nitrososphaerales archaeon | reverse complement strand
TACCTTTTTGAATATGTCTACTTTCTCCTTTTCTTTTTTTCTCCAGTATGTAGAACCTGAATGTCCTATATATCATTCACTAAAGTCCTGGTGTCCAAGATCTGATATAGTTGATTTTACAAATCTTCTAAATGAATGAAGAGTTATTTTTCTTCTATTCTCGTTCGAATCTTCTCGTTCTCCCATTCCAATCCTATCTAAGGTTTTTGCAAAAAGTATTCCTAAATTTTCGTACAATACTTCTGGTTTTGGATTAACACTTTGGTATTGTAAAAAAAAGTGCATTTGGATTGTTTTCTGTTGAAGTTCTATATTCTGTTACAGTCTTTCCAGTTTTTCCATCTCTATAACAAATTCTACGAGTTCTGTACTTAAAATCTAACCATATTTTTAATTGATTTACAACTTCTCTTGTCAAAAATACATATCTGTCTACTTTGGTCTCGTATATTATCCTCTAATAGTGATTTTAGCAGGCCCTGATTTGATATCTAAATCTTTTAAACGGATTGATAATGCTTCTGTTGCTCTACAAACAGTACTAGCTAATAACATGACATAGGTTTTTAATCTTAAATTAGAACACCCATCTAAGATTTCGATAATATCATCTTTATCAATTGCTTCCTTATTTTTGAATACCGTTTTTGGATATCTTACTTTTATTTTGAATTTCCTTGGACTTATTTCTATATCATTAAATTCAAAAAATGTCTTTATCGTTGTAATTTTGTCTCTAAATGTTATACTTGATATATTGTAATTATTTTGTAAAAATAGACAAAAATCATTTAGAATATCGTATGGATCAAATCCTCCATTTTTTATTTGTTGAATTAGTTTATCTATATTCGATTCATTCTCATTATGATAGTCTTTTACAAATCTTTCAAAGAATACAAGGCGACAGTGATATTCTTTTGCAGTATTCTTGTTTCTAACACTTACACTTTTAATTAATTTGGATATTGATTGAGAATCAGCTTGTAAACTTGTTTTCTTTGTTGTAATAGTGTTAGAAGCTGAAGTAGCTAAGGGTATTGTTTATATAATTAATAATTAGTTAAAAAGATATTGTATTTACCATAAATATGATATGGTTAATTTTAGTATTTACATGGATTATTATAGCTTCTACATATCTTGCAATAAAAATTTCAATTGATACAATTCCACCTTTGTTGATGTCAGGAATACGATACACAATTTCAGGTCTAATGCTATTTTTTATATTTAAAATATATTCAATCGAAATATTTGATAAGAAAAGAAAAGAGACAAAAAAAATCGAAATATCAACAAACTATCAGAAGAAGGAGAAGAAGAAAGTAGATTTAATACAAATAACAATTAGTGGAAAACAATGGAAAGATGCAATAATAATTGGAATCTGTTTGATAGTTGTTGGACAAGGATTATTAGCATATGGTGAACAGTATCTTTCTTCTGATATTACTGCATTACTTTTTTCTACTGTTCCTATATGGGTAATATTAATTGGTAAATTATATTATAATCTAAAATTAAATAAATACACTCTATTAGGAATAATAGCAGGGTCTATTGGACTTGTAATACTCATATATCCATCATTTGAACTAATGTTATTTGGAGGTCAACCTAATTCTACTAATAATGAAAATAACTTCCTAGGAATATTTATTTTGTTGATAGCTGCAATTAGTTGGGCTATTGGTTCGTTATATTCTCATAAAGCGGATTTACCTAATAATATTTTAATTTCAACTGGAATGATGTTATTTGGAGGCGGATTATTCTTACTATGCATTGGTATGATTGTTGAATTTAATACGTTGGATATCTCAAAATTTTCCACTTCGTCTATACTTTCTCTCATATATCTTATAATAGTGGGTACTACAGGATGGATAGGATTCTTTTGGATTTTGAGAAATACTACTGCAACCTTAGCTAATACCTTTGCTTATGTAAGCCCCGTTATAGCAGTATTTTTAGGATGGATAATACTTGATGAATATATTAATACTAGAATAATTTTTGCAACAATAGTCATAATCGTCGGAGTTGTCCTTATAGTAAACAAAAATAAAATTGTATTAACAGAAAACAGAAATAACACCTAAAGAATTTGCCTGTTTAGTCTATCAATCAAATATTTTTTTCAGATGGTTTCTCCTTTGTTTTAAAACAAACGTAAAATAGTTTAGGAAATATGTTAAAAAAAGTGAATTAGATAAATTATATAGAATTATTTTTCATAACGATTATGGCGTTATCGATTTTATCTAAAAAACCTTCTATTAAAAATGTATTAAAATGGATATTTAGTGGATTGTGTGTGTCTTTTATTGCAATGCTAGTTATCATGTTAGTTCTTGATACTGTTACAGGTACATCTTCCCAAACAGCAGAATATTGTGCAAAATATGGGTTTTTAGCATCGCCTGGTTGTTGGTAGTAAAATAACTTTGATATAAATGACTTTAAAAAATCACTAATTTGGTTATTGTTACTATTTTTGTAATATTCATCTTAATTAATTATTCATCTCAATTCACTTACGCTAAAAATAATAATGAAAATGAAGATACCAAAGACTTTACCAGTAACCTTTTTAACGCAATAACCGATATATATAATACTCTCAGCTATAATTTAGAGGAACAATATATTCATAATAATAGGAAATAATTTTATTTTATTTTCTATATTTTCTACATTTAATATATTTGCAAATAGCTTTGCGGTCATTGAACCAAAACCAGCGTAATGGTAATTTACTATTTTAGGTAATTTACTATTTTAAACTAAACTTAATGCAAATGTAATAGCCATAATAGCTAATATTATTGCACTTATCTTTGGAAGATATTTGGCATAATAAATTATTTTATCTTGTATAGTAGTAGTAATTACTTTAACTGATAAAATAGTAATACCTTTTAAAGCAACAGATACTGATAGCGCATATACAATCATAAATATTATTGGATTTATTCCTGTTGCAACTAAAGTATTACAAATTCTTCTTCATGTGCAAATCCAACTACTAACGCAGAAATCGCTAATGCGGATAGTGAAGGCAGTATTATTTGATGTGTATGAAGATGTTATGATATCCTTCATTTTTATGCCAATGAATATGATTATGCTTAGTCTCTTGAAAATTGTTGATGAAAATGTCCTTGTTGGCTAGTTACTGAATCCTCTGGTTTCTCTCTCCAAAATATAATGGCCAATATTCCAAGTGCAATTACTGCTTTATAGTTGAGGTAATTTTGAGATATATAGATGTAGGTGCTAAATAAAATAAATCCTAGTACTACTACCATTGAAGAAAGAAAATGAGACGAAGCGAGTATATTCGAACTTAATATACTATTTAGCAGTGGTGTTTTGCTTTGAAGTGCATATAAAACTGCTATTGTCCATCCATGTAAAGGGTTAATTCCATGTGATAATCCAAAAAATACTATACCAGATAATATAGGCAATATTTATTCCACGTATTGTAAATATTAATTGTTTTGATCTTTTTTAATCCTTTGTAACTTATCTGTAATTGTCATATTTAAAATATATCTTAATAATAGGTTCTGTAGAATCCATTTAATAATAATTAAATTTAGCATCCTATGAAGATTGTA
>JALDXL010000252.1:0-3634 GCA_032155045.1 Nitrososphaerales archaeon | reverse complement strand
TTTTCAATGCTATTTTGGACTTGGATCATTCGATAATGGAATACGAATTATTTTCTACATCTAGAATAATAAACATATAGTAGTAGCGTGTAAACAAAAATTATTAATAGTTTTAGAGATGTACCATAAATCTAAAATAGATGTTTGTACCAAATATGGCGATGTTTTTACTTAAATCATTAATGACTATATTTTTAATAACTATACTTACAATGTCAACTATCGGTGATTCACTCGCACATACTTTTACAAACAATGAAAGTGCTGCTTTTTTGGCTTTAATAGATAATATGAAAATTCAAGCAAGTTTAATTCAACAATCTGTCTCCTCAGGAAATATAGATATAGCAAAACAACACATTGATAAACTAAAAGAACTTTATAGTAGTCATACAAATGAAGAAATAGCAGAGAAAAATGAAAGAATTGCAAATGAAATATCTACAATAATAAATTATTTTACTACATCATCGTCATCAACAAATCAAAATAATTTTTCTAAATCCCAAATTGATGCTAATATACAGAATCTTGATTCAATTCTGGATGAATCCATATCTGCAAGAATTCCGCATGATGTTTTAGATAATTCTACAATACAAGCACTGCATTTTATTGAATTAGTCAATGCAGTAAATATGAATTATAACAATACTCTAGTAGAACAAAAAATTCAAAATGTGTCATTAAATAATAATAATACTGAATTTAGTTCTCAAATCAAAGACATCGTATCTTATAATACCACAAGAGATCTATTGAACGTCGCAATAGATTTGTATGAATCAAAATTAAAAAATAAAATAATATTAAATAATAACAATTCTGAAACGATTCAAAAATTACAGGAAGGAATAATTCAACTTAAAACATCTATAGATTTGAAACATCCTACTAATGAAATAACTAATACTATCAATAAAATTATATATCCAGCATTGATGAAGTTATATAACTTAAAGATAGAAGAAGAAGCTGTCCATACAGAAGATCATAGCGGTACAAGTACAACAGTAAGAGATTCAGCTACAGTATTATTACAAGGAATTATCATTCCAGCAACTAACTTTATACATCTTTATGATACTACACCTTATCATATAATGAATGGGCATGTTGCTTTAAAAGTTCCTTGTGAAGACGATAGTACTTCACCAATCCAAGTTCTAATAGGTTCTGCTCCGAATATGACTGTTGCAACACTGGAAAATGTAGCTCAATTATCAACTCCAGGAGAACAGTGTCTATATCATGTTGATCTAATTCCAGGTGGAAACGTAACAACACTTACAGATATTGCACTATCTAATTCTGCAGAAGAAGACATAGAATTTCCACCAACTTCAACAGTAGTAATAGGGATAAATGAAGTACAGAAAGGTGAGGATCATGGACATGCTGAAGGTACAGAAGAACATGCTGAAACCTCTGCTATTGAGACAACAGCAACAGAAGAAGATGGACACACAGAATAATAACAAATAACTTTTTTGTTCTTTTTTTAACTCATGACTATTTTATTATCCTGTTAATATTTGACAAATTTAAAATTTTGAATTGAATTTATCCAAATTTCATTTCTGCTTGGTCCCATGTACGAGAAGGGAATTGGCCTCTATCTAATGTTGAAATATGTAATCAAAACAGAAATGACATAAAAATGCTATAAAAATAATATCTATTTTCTAACGAGTTTGGATAAAAAGGTCATTTGCATTCTTCATTACTCCAACCCGAACATCCCAGATAATATTGCAATATTTAAATGTATTAAAAAAACTAAAAACTATTGTTATAATGTATTAGTTATTTATTATTTAATATATTTAAATTATTCTTAGTAAATTTAAATAAATAATAATTATCTTAATTATAATATTTATTAAATGACTATAACAATTCTCTATTTTGTTTGTATTTGATAAATAACTATAATAATTGATTATAATCATATACTATTCATCTTTTTCTTTCTCTTTTTTAATAAGTTTAGATTTTGTCATTATTTGAAATTGAGATTGATATACTTTCATTAACAACTTTAATCAATTTATATATAGATATAGGCTTTTTTAGAATGTTAAATTTATAATTATATGTCAGGTCATCAACGGTGCTCATTATAATTACATTCACTTTAGGGTTTATTTCTAACAGTTTAGTAGCCAAAAATAATCCATCTATTTGCGACATTCTATGGTCTGTGATAAGTAATGAGTATTTACTCAAATTTTCCTTTATGTACTTATATGCTATTATTGGATCAGTAAAAGAACAGACATCATAGCCATTCATTTTTAATGTCTCACTGAATAGGTTTACTAGATAGACATCATTACTAACTATAGCTATCGATTTGCTAAATTTTTGCATTTTGCCATAAACTTTTAATTGGGTATTTGCTTCTTTGAGTTGCTCATATAATTCGGCTTGTATCCAAAGACTTTCAAAGATAGAAGCATATGATAAAGCAATATACTCGCTATTAGAGTATACAGCCACTCCTGATGCATCATAAGAATTATCCCTTGTATCGTCTTTTGTTTCTATAATTAAGGATTCTTTTTTATCAACTACTACAACTCCAATGCGAGTATCTAAACTCATCTCAATACCCCTTATATCTATTTCAGGAAATACCAACATTACCTCATTTAATATCTCTCTAATTTGATTCTCATCAGCATGTATCAATACTCTAACTTTTATATCATTTTCTACTACTTCTTTAAATAGATGCAGTATACCCATACGTACTTGACGTCGAAATGCATGGATTGATGGAAATATTCGTAATACTTCTTGTTCTGCTGATTTTATTAGATCATAAGCTAGCTTTATTGATTCTTTAGGATTTTGAATAATCTCTATGTTAGATGATCTAATTCCTCCTTCCACTTCCTTTTCTTTCTCTTCTTTTCTTGTTTTAGTGACCAATTTATTCATCTTCTAGTATAATTCTTTTAGCATTTTTTTTCTGGATAACTTCATATTTTTCCTTTTATTTTTATACTGAAAATAATATATTATTTCAGAATCATCATTTTTTTCTCTATCGCTAAAAGATTGCTGTTTACAATTACTATTTTTAGTTTTTTGAAGATATACACACGATTTTATTACAATATCATTATCATGTCTCCATGCTGTAAAGTGCAATGCTGATCTAAGAGGAATATAACTATTAATTAAAAGTCCAAGGATTGAATAAATGAGGATTTGATTTAGATTTTCTAATATCACTAACAATACTATAATAAGTTGATGAATATAAATCTCTTCATTAAAAAACTAAACATTTGAAAAGGAATTACAATTAATACTTTACATGAATTAATTACTATATTTAAAGAATAATGAATAGACTTGTCAAATGTTAAGCCAGTTTTTCTGCTACAATAATAATATATATTCTAATAATCGTTTGGTTAAAATTTATCAATCTATTCCAAAGAGAATATTCAATACTACACTAGATAATTCAGTAATATCATGTATTAGAAAATTTGGTACTGTTAAGTTTAATTTCTCTTAATAAAAGGAATTCTATTTTCTAAAGTACAGAAATATCTAATGATCTAACCTAATAGGAAATTCAATAACTAAGATATGGAAATTATAGAGATATCTTTTT
>JALDXL010000251.1:0-3645 GCA_032155045.1 Nitrososphaerales archaeon | reverse complement strand
CAGAACCAGAATGTGAAGTAGCCAACGTTATCCTTCCTCCAGAAGCAGCTGACGGTATTGCATTTGAAATAGGCAAAGGTGTAGAATGTGAACTAAATGAAGATGAAATAGCAAACCAAGCAGCATGTAATGCTATACTAGGAGCAGGATCAACTGACCTTGAAGGTACTGTAACTTCAGGACCATTTGGACCAACAAACTATGACATGGTATTGACAAACAACAATGTTCCGGCAGATGTCTTCCCGATAGACAACACACAATTTGTTCTTGATGTAGACGAAGGTGTTGCTATACAATTTGTACCACCAGGCTTTAACTACACATTAACAGAGACACAGATTCAAACAACTCCAGTAACTCCGATACAGACCGTAAACATTCCAGCAGGCTGTACAGCGCTTGCAAATGAAGAATCAGAACCAGGTGCAATAGTTGTCGCTACCGGATTTGCATCCCTAGGCGGAGGAACTGCCGTATTGTGTGCTCTTCAAAACAGTGAATGTGTTAATGGTCTACCTGTAGACATAAATTCAGAACCAGAATGTGAAGTAGAAAATGCTGTTATCCCGACAACAGGACCATTACCAATTATAGAAAACCAGAGTGTAGATACTCAGACTCTCACTACAATCAAACAAACTGGAAATAACCAAATGGGTGAAAATCGTCTAGATGTAAATAAAGTGCCTTCAATAGTTAATCTCAATCCAATAGATGAAAATCGTCTAGATGCACAAGTACCTTCATCGGTTAATATCAATCCATTTGGATGAGAAATAAAGAGGTAATACATGAAGTAAAATCCAAATTAGAAGATATGTAGTAACTCCATCTCTTTTATTTTTTTTAAATTCAAGTTAGATATTGTCATGTCATTTATTGATTAAGATGAATTATTCTTTGATACCATTGTTATTGTATTATTGACATTGATACAAATAGTTCTACAAGTTATTGCATATGATTATTGTAGTCTCTTTTATTATTACATGAATACTATTCATTAAAATATTTTCCTCTATCATTAAATACTGAATTACTCTTTCAATAACACTCTTTCATAATTGGAATGTAGATAAAGCTTCATACCACGTATCTTACCTGATGATGTTGTCATCATCTTCTACCGTTTGTGTGAACTGTATTTTACCAACCATATTGTTCAACAAGAGAGCTAATGAAATTCTCTGCTACAAACGTATTTCTTTTATTTGAAATATTTACACCATGTACTTTTGCGAACAGATTCAATACAGATCCAAAACCAAAAACATTGGTTTTCATTTTGAATATTGTTTCGTCTCGTCTATTATTGTAGAATGGGGTAACTCTTCTATATTTTAATTATAGAATTATAATGAACCAAATCCAAAGCTTTGTATCCGTTCTCATACACACAACAACATGATTTTGTATTTGTATTTTTTTTGTCTTGTTAAGGAATATCTAAGTATTAGACATTTTCCAAAAATCAGAGTTCAGGACAATAAAGATAGGTATTCTTGATTTCATTTAAAATAAATCATTAGATTATAAATAGAGAGTATTAACAGCTAAATTATTTCCTTAACTGAATACAGATCTTTTTCGTATATTGTACTCGAATAGATTGTGTTCTAAATATGTTATCAAAATCAAATACATATATTTCGTATCTTGTCAAATTTAAATTTCTTTTTCTATCTACAATTTATTTGTGCTACTTTTTTTATAATTTCTTATCTTATCTATTTTATTGAAATAATAATATAATTATTTTACTCATATGCTATCCAATGATTGATAATTTTCTTGATTTTTTCATTGATTTAACTTGTATTTTATAGTAATTTTGTATAATTCTATCAAAAACATTTGATTTTCTTCATCATAAATCATGATATATAGAATCAAAAATCTTTAGGTTATATTTTAATCTTCATCATACATCTATTATAGTATAGAATGCTGTTTTACATATTATAATTTAGTCTATCTATTATGTTATTTTACTTCTATTTGGTAAAATATTTTTTATCGATTTTCGTAAATCATCTGGAGAATATATGTATCTGTAAATATTTTTATAAAATATTTTTACTTTTATTCAAATATAGTATTATATAATAAAAACAACGAGCTATATTCTTATCTATTCATGAATTAAGATCAAGTTATATATGAATACTTTACTATAATCTTCAATTTGTTTAATGTTATTAATTTCTTATTTCATTTTTATGATATTTAATTTAATATTTATCAAACTAAATCCATATAATAATATTTCAAATTAAATAAGTATGTATTTCCCAAAGCACTTACTGCTTGGTAACACTACTGTAGGAGGTGGAATATAATTCAATGAATAGTGATGTTAAAATCCTACTATCCGTTGTATTTATTTTTGTCCTCATTACAGGATCAATACCACTAAGTTCTATAGGACAAGTTTTTGCACAGTCGTCCAAGGACTATTATGGTAACGATGAATATGAAAAGCCTGATTATATAAAAGAATATGAATTACCAAAAGACTTCAATCAACCAACACAAGACACACCTTGGCCAGATGAAATAATTCCAAAGGATTTTGCACTCCGTGATGCATGTTTATCTGGAGAAAAAATTCCAAAACAATATTTGTCTAAATTCGATATAGAAGCTATACAGCTAAAAATCGTATACAATAGAGCTGGTTCTAATGATCCTGATGGAAGAATGTATGTGTTATCTGAAGACAAGAATGCAATCTTACAAAAGGTTGGACAAAATATTAATTCAACTGTAACTGAAGTTCAACCTCTTACAATTCGTACCAACATAGGAAAATGTGTTGAGATAAACTTTAAAAATGATTTAACCAGAGAATACGCTTCGATTCATCCAACAGGAGTTGGTTTGGATCCAAACAAAGATGATGGTACATTTGTAGGATTTAATAAAGATACTAGTGTACCACCTAAAGAAAGCATTACATATAGATGGTTTCCAGATGTTGAAGGAGCTCACTTTTTCACTGATGCTGCAAGACAGGTAGTTGAAAGCGATATAACTTTGTTAGGTGATTGGGCTTCAGAAGAACTAACATCTTTACGTCAGCATGGTCTATTTGGAGCTTTGATTGTTGAGCCTCAGGGCGCTACATGGACAGATCCATATACTGGAAAGGATTTGAAAAGTGGAGTAAGAGCTGATATACACTATCCTGATAAAATTAGAAAAGATACTAGAGAATTTGCAGTATATTATCATGATGAAGCCGACCTTGTTGATCGTTTTGGCGGTGAACCATTACAGCCCAATGGCGAAGCTGCATCATTTTATACATTGAATTATAGAGGAGATTCTGTTGATTCCAGAACAAATCCTAAATTTTTGCCGTTTAACTGTAATCCAGGAGTAGATCCTCTAGTTTGTAAAGATACCGACTTTTTCTACAACTCTTGGGTTCATGGTGATCCAGGTAATGGGGATCTAGTATTTCCTGCTTATTCTGGTGATCCAACAAGATTTATTTTGATAGGCGCACAGACAGAAGAAAGTCATGTTCATCACTTGCACGAGCACAGATGGAAAGCAGATTCATCTTTTGGTGGATCTCCTACAATTGATGTGCAAACTGTTGGTGCGGGTAATGAATATTTAACACCTGTAAATCTT
>JALDXL010000250.1:0-3647 GCA_032155045.1 Nitrososphaerales archaeon | reverse complement strand
GAGTACAACAGGAGAATTATCTTTATCACATAAAAATTTCTTTTTAATTTTTCTTTTCAGTATTCTCCGCATCAGTGTTGTTTAAGATTTCCTTTTTTATTTTGTCTGTAATTTGTAACTCTTCTTCCTCTTCAGATTTTTCTGATTTTCCAACTAGATTTGATTCATCATCGATAAATTCATTTTCGCCCTTATTTTCAAATGAATGCATTCATTCTAATAATCGAATATTACCTAATATCTTTTTGATGTCATTGTTATATAAATATATTAAAGTACTTTGAAATAAATTGATATACTTGTTATAATTCAGTTTTTCAAAATCTTTATAATATAACATTAATTAACACCGACTAAATGGCTAAATTTTTTTAGTAAATTCCCAATAAAATAAATTAGAATGTATACAAAATAGCATTTTCCGATCTAATACTATCATTTAATGCATTCAAAAATTACGGGAGATCGTACTCTTTTGCCTCTTTTTATTGCTGTGTTTATATCATTTTTTAAAGATTCGTTATCTTTTCCATCATAATCTATTCTTAAAGTATCAGCAATAGATTCTAACTTTTTATGGGATAAACTATCTTGATTTTTGATTTTTTCTAATCCAATTTTCTATTCAATCGAAGAGTTCTTAAATTCAGTTGTTGTTTTACCAAAAGAACGCGCGACCTGAGGGATTTTTTTGCCCCAATAGATAACAGAATCCATATAAATAATCTGTAAAGTTTTATGTTAGTTGAAGACTAAAACATTCATAATAATAACAATGACATTATAGAATTATACAAATGCAAATATACATATTTAGAAAATCAGAAAGTTTTATTTAGTCAGATATTACTATCATGATATAAAAATACAGTAATCTTTAGTTTTGATAATAAAAACATGACCTATTAAAATTGTCTCATATTTGTGCCGAAATTAGGAATTTATACAAATTTTATACTATAGATATTCAGAGACAATTATAAACAAAATATTCTCTTGAATATTTATTGATTATCATTTTAATTATTATACCCTGGTCATAATAAATAATTATAGTGATAATAGTCAACAATATCATGGATAAAAAGAAACGTTTAGAATAAATACTGGTGGTTTACCAATTGGTTATTCTTCATATTGGATACCAAAAATTTGGGCACATCGATCTAGAAAATATATGATATAAGACTTGAAGGATGAAGTTAATTATTATAACATATATTTCAAATATAATTATAAATATAATCTATAAATAAATTTATGAATTAAATATAACTAACAAATGAAATTTAACAAAATCATTGAAACTTGTATCTATACATCTAATTTGGAGGAAATGAAAAATTTTTATATTAATTATTTGGGCTTGGATTTAGTATCAGAAGAAAAAGGAAGACATGTATTTTTGAAAGTAGGAAAAAGCATGCTTTTGATTTTTAATCCCGAAAGCACATTAAAAAATGTTAACAACATATTTCCTATACATGGAGCAATGACTCCACCATCAATTATTCACGTCGCTTTCGAAATTAAAAAAGAAGACTATGAGAATTGGAAGAACCTCTTGAAGACAAACAATATTAACATCGAAAAAGAATTAAAGATTAGAGACAGTAAATCAATTTACTTTCGTGATCCATCTGGCAATATAATTGAATTAATCACAGAGAATTTTTGGCCAGTAGAAGATTGAAAGCTTCCAACCTGACTCTCTTTATCTTCATTTCTTATTTAATGTAATGGTGATATGTCTATTATTGATAATACATAATAGTATTTCCAATACTCATTTAGATTATACTTCATAGTTATGAACTAACATTCCTTTATAATTTTACATGTACATATTAACAACTACATAACTTATCTATCCATCTATTCAGACTATTATTACAAAGATAGTTTTTATTAAAATAACATCTTCAATATAGAAAATGAGAATTTCAAGAATTAATAAATAATGATAGTTAGTTATAAAAATTTCCTTATTCCATAAAGATGGCAAATTAGGAGACATCTATATATGTCATAGTCTGGACCGCTGAGGACTCCAGTTCAGGCTATGACAATTTAATGATTATCAACAACATTTATCATATTTTACATATTAAAAATTTTTATAGAAAAATAATTCTTAAAAGATTTTAACATGATGTTATTCCTAATGATTTTACTTTTTTCAATAGAGCATCATGGTGAAATTCAACTTATTATTCTATTATTTATACTTGATATGAATATGATTCAAAATATGGATCGTTTAGACGATTGACTAAGAATTCACCAAATTATACAATCCATTCATAAATCGAACTTCTCTTTCTTTCATTACTTATAATAGATATTAAAACACTCTAAGTATCTTTAATCATTTAATCCCTATTATGTCAAAGCGCTAATAGGTCAAAGCTAATATGCAAATATATCTACCGTAACTTTCTATTATTATTATTCACCCATAGATAACTATGACAACAATTAGTACACTGTATTAAAGTAGGTTAAACTTTACCAAATTTTAGTACTCAAAATTAATTCTCATTGTACAAAAACTACAAACTAATATTATCCTACATCTCATATTTTATGCTTATTGCCATTAAGAATGATCATTATCCCTAATTTTAGTTACCTTTCATAATACGGAATATATAACAGTAGTTATAATATGGAGTTTAATCTGAATTTTAGATTATCAATAGACTAAAATTTGAAATTATTTTAAACTAGATTATAAATTATATATCAAAATTTTTCGGCGTCGAAAAATAAAGTAGAGTAAAAAATAGATATTAAAAAAAATTCTGAATTTATGAGGATATACTTTTTATTCTATGAATTTGATAATTAACAATTAGAGAGGCGTAATCAATCGAAGGTGAGATCCACTGTATTTGACTAAAATTTTATTAGTGGATGATGAACCAGACATTACTTTTACTATAAAGTGTATTCTGAAAGACAGTCGAATTTACATAGATCCATTCAACGATCCTGTTATAGCTCTAAAATCCTATAAGAGATATTTTTACGATCTAGTAATTCTTGATATAAAAATGCCAAAGATGGATGGATTTGAATTATATACTAAAATAAGAGAACTAGATCCTAATGTAAAAATCTGCTTTTTAACTGCAATTGCAACCCTCAATGAAGAATTTATAAAATTGAATTCCGAGTTTGATAGAATAATTAGTGAAGGATACTTTATTCAAAAGCCAATAAAAACTAAAGATTTGATAAAAAAAATAGTAACTATAATTAATAAAGACATAATTACAATGCAGATATAGAGAATAAAGATAAGTTATTTCATCTCATTTTGCTACCTATTCTGTTCTACCAATTTCTTTAAATTTCATTACATCATTTATATTTTATGAATAAATTATCCGCTATTTTTAAAGGTAAGAATGGTATAAAAATAAGAAACCATTCATCAATAAATATAATCTTTAAAACTGGAAATAGTAAATATTGTTGGAAAAACTTTACTTCCAAGGTTAGATATAGAATATGATTTATGTTGGTTCAGTTGTTATTAGTCTCATAAATATTTTACAACAAGATGTGGCATCATAGTAATAAAAGAAATAAAAGCATTAAATTTACTGATGATTCACTAAAATGTTGTATTTGTTTTATAG
>JALDXL010000249.1:0-3677 GCA_032155045.1 Nitrososphaerales archaeon | reverse complement strand
AAATATACCTTTCAAAAGATAGAAACATGTTTGTAGCTGAGAATTTCATTAGATCATTATAGGACATAGTATCCTCAAGCCTATAATTTTTTACTTTTGAAACATCATTTACATGTTCCTTTCGAGAAAAATCTAATTGAAAGAGTAATACAGTATTTCAAGGATTGGACAGAATGTTTTGATGATTGTTATCCTTGTATCAATCAAAAAAGGTATTGTGATCTAGAACATGTGTACAACTGGATAAAGTTATTCACCTATTTCTATAATACAATAATAAAGAATAAAATTCTAGTTATCAAAGGAGAGGTGAAATTAACTTAAGTTAACAGCACCAAAAATTTCACTAATTAATATTAAAGATTATCATTACTCTAAACCAGATAAAAATATTATAATATATTTTTCAGATAAATATAGATAATAACAAATTCATATTTTTTTAAAACGTCATATAAAAATATACTATAAGTATATTGGAACTATTTTTTTATAACATAATATAATATGATTAATTCCCATTAATAACAAAATATTTTGAGTTTTAATTATGAAAAACACAAACTAACAAGAATTATATCTACATCAATACGAATTTACATAATATGACTCCTGTCACAAGACTATTAATAACATAAATATCATATTTTACTAATAAAAATTCAAATTACGAACTATAATCTAATAATATTTTATAAAAAATAAAGTAATATTTTAATAATGTGTTTTTTCGTGACCTCAGTATTAATCGTAAGGTTACATCCAATTCGAAATATTTTTTTACAGAAACGCATTTATTCTTTCGAAAATAATCAAAAATATTTAACTAGTTTGTTAATCAAATAATTAAGGTACAAAATAAACAATAAAGCTTGCTGCTATAATTCCGGTAACAATTACCGCAGTTAAAATAATACCTTTCTTTGTAGTTTTCTTTCTGGTTTCCTTATTTCTATTCAAATAACTTTAATATTAAATTAAGATATTTATTTTTAATGGTTTGAAATAATAAATTTGAATCAAATTAATATTTTGGCTTTTTTCTAATCCTTCTTTCTAACTTTGCTTCTTTTTTACTTCTGGATCTTTTCTCGCTATAAGCATGTGTTCTTTTTGATGCCTTTTTCATCGTAAGTAATTGTCTATAATTCTTTATAAATACTTACTTTTTCATTAAAAAACTTTTAAACTAATATCAATGAAAACAAAAATAAATCATTTCAGTTTAATTTTTCATAATAAATATTATTAATCCCAATCTGAGCTGTCTAACCTTTTTATACGACATTCGATAACTTAAATTGTGAATAGTGTCTGTGTTTTAGGAGCTGGTAGTACTAAATATGGTAAGCTGAATGAAAGTATCATAGAAATTGCTTTAAATGCATCTGTTGATGCAATTGAATCGGCAGGAATTTCTCCTAGAGACATTCAAGCAGGATATATTTCCAATGTTTTTGGAGTTGCAGATAAACAAGTACATATGGCTCCAGTTATAATGAGTAACTTAGGAATATCACATGTTCCTGGTTTGACTATTGAATCAGCATGTGGTTCAGGATCAGTTATGTTTAGAGAAGCGTATGCAAATGTTCGTGCTGGGTTTTATGATTGTGTTTTGGCTTTAGGTGTAGAAAAAGTAACCCATACAGGAACAAATCAAAGTACTACCCTCTTCTCTTATTGTTCAGATGTATTTTATGAGGGTGGGAATGGTGCAACTTTTCCAGGATTGTTTGCATCTATTGCCAGAGCTTATATGACTAAATACAAAGCAGACGAAGAAGATTTAGCAAATGTAGCAGTTAAAAATCATGATAATGGTTTATTAAATCCGAAGGCTCATGTTCATAAAAAAATCACTGTTGATGATGTTCTTAATTCACCTGTAGTTGCCTCTCCATTAAAACTTTATGATTGTTGCCCTTTTTCAGACGGTGCATCCGCTGTAATTTTATGTACTGAAAAATTTGCAAAAAAAAGCGGTAAACCCTATGTCAAGGTAATTGGGTCTGGAAGAGGGGGATCGCCTGCTGCAGTACAAGGAAGAAAAGATATATCCACTATACCAAGTACAGTTATTGCTGCTAACCAAGCCTATAAAATGGCTGGAATAACTCCAGAAGATGTAGATTTTGCCGAAGTTCATGATTGTTTCACGATTGCCGAGATAATAGATGTCGAAGATCTAGGTTTTTTCCAGAAAGGCCAAGCTGCCAAAGCAATTAGAGACGGAGCAACTACCAGAAAAGGAAAAATCCCTATCAATCCATCGGGAGGCTTAAAATCCAAAGGCCATCCAATTGGGGCAACAGGAATAGGTCAGGTTGTTGAAGTTTTTGAACAATTTACAGGAAAGGCTGATCAAAGAACAATTAAGGATGCACAGATCGCTTTAACTCATAATTTTGGTGCAACAGGAGCAAGTGCAGCAGTACATATTTTTAAAAAGGTGAATTAGAATTAAACTGAATAATCTTGATACAGGCGTCCGAGAAAAATTTATTGAATCAGCACATAAATCAAAAATTTTAGCGAGAAAATGTGATAATTGCGGTACCGTAAATCTTGAAACAATCCTCTACTGTGAAAATTGTCAACGCAATAAATTTACAATGGTTGAGTATGATGGTGTAGGAGTTGTAAATACCTTTACTATTCATACAGTCCCACCAGAGGGATTCGATGATGTTGACAGTTATGCCTGGGTAGTATTTACCCTAGAAGGTGTTCCACTTAGAGTATCTGGATTTCTACCTGGAATTAAGAAGCCCGCAGATCTTCCAATAGGATCGAGAGTTAGAGTTGAAGGATTTGACAAGAAACACGGATTACTCTTGACAAAGAACTAATCTAAATATTTTATTTCCTTTCTCTGTGGATTAACTAAGTTTTCGAATATCAAATAGTCTAGATAGATTAACTCTAATCTTAACATTCTAATATTTTTCTATAGAACCTATGAATAGGTCTCCTCAGCTTAAATCAAAACTTAATAATGCAAACACAATAGTTAACAATCAGCTTGCAAAACTGAGGATACTCGATAACAGATTTAATCGCATGGATAAAGATTTACATGATAAGGTGATTGCTAATTTGAAAAATGGTAATACTATACGTGCAAAAGCCCTTGCAAATGAATTAGCACATTTTAGAAAAATAAAGGATACTACTAAAAAACTTTTATTAAGTTTAGAAGTAACAGTAATTAGATTTTCTACCATATCTGAATTTAGTGAAGTTCTTGATACAATTAATCCAATGATTGAGACTATTAAGGAAGTTAAAGATGATATTAAAAATACTATACCAACAGCTACGAATATTGTCTCTGAAATGTCAACCTTAACATCCAGTATATTAATTCACTCCAATCTGGATTTGAATCTGGATATTCTCTCTGTTCCAATCAATTCAGATGCATTAGAAATTCTAAGTGAAGTTCAAAATATTATTGAAGATGAAACAAAATCAAAACTACCAGAAATACCTAAAAGTATTACAAATATTACAAATAAAAGTAAACCTTCTATCAAGAATAAAGAGATTTATGATATAAATTCCGAAATTGCATTAGAAGCTTAATTTAACATATCTAGCTGAGGATCGATTACATGATTTGTATAAAAAACTTTACAAAGTAGTTTTAATTACTTGTTATTCATAACCGGTGC
>JALDXL010000248.1:0-3683 GCA_032155045.1 Nitrososphaerales archaeon | reverse complement strand
TTTTCTCCATCTTTACTATCATCTATATATAGAAAAGTTCCTGGTTGAGATGCTATGAACTCTTCAGTAGTTACAAGATTGCCATCTTTGTCTTTAATATTTACCTTGACATAATCATCTTCACTAACAACTAATGTAGGACCTGGAATTGTTGCTAGTTCACTATATTTAGGAGTCAAATCTATATTATTATAATTATTATCGCTACTAGCGTTAGACACATCAGAAGAGGAAGAAAAACTATTGCTCTTAACATGACTAACTAATTTATAAGCTGGTTGTCCAGTTGGTAAAGTTATAACTACCATCTCAATATTGTGTTTTACACCATTGCTACTCGCAAGGCTAGTTAATGATGATGGTGATGATGATGAGAGAGATATAGATGTTAAAGTGTGAAATACTTCTTTCTTATCATTTTCCTTAATTATATGTTGTTGATGTTGTTGAATTTGTTCTTGTTCTTGTTGTTGTTGTTGTTGTTGTTGCTCTGCATATACGATATCAATAGGAGAAAGATTTGCTGTTAGTGGACTAGTCACTATTCCAATTAATAAAATGACAGCTATAAACATCTTAGACGATATTACAAATTTAAATTTCTTACTCATATTTTTATTTGTCATGTGCTTTTACAGACCTCCGTGTCCTTGTTCTTGTTCTTGTTCTTGCTGTTCTCGAACAACTGATGATATTTTTTCCTCCTCATTATCATTAATATCATCAATATTTTGTATCTCCGGTGATGGTCCAGGAATACTGGAAATACTAGCATTACTTCCATTTGCAACTACTTCAAATTTACCTTTCATGCCAGAAAGTAAATGTACAGGTACTTTATCATAATATGATGTACTTTTATCAGCATTGATAGTAAATACATGATTTTCTAATGGTCCTATATTTTCCAAGCTTGTTGTAATATTAGTTCCAGGCTTTAGCCATTTATAATTATCAAGGACAAAATGGTGAAAATCAGTGCCAACTGATTGAATATGGAATCTAACTAAATCGTTTTTTGATGCTACGAGTGTAGGATTTGTCCATAATGGTGTATGTTTTTTATTATTAGTATTATCAATTTCTACACCCCAAAATGCATCATCAGAAATAAATAGAACAAATTCTTTCTTTATATCCTGAACATCTACTTCTTTAGCAGTTCCATTTATCAAAGCAGTGATTTTGCCATCAGCAGGATTAATTATCACAGTAGAGAATAGTCCATTAGTTTCTACACCATTCATGTGTATGCCAGCAGGATTTTTTCCAAACGTATGATCATGCCATGGCCATGATCCTCTAGTTCCGTCTGCAGCAGTCCATACATATGTATATGGATCTTGAGGAGTTGCACCTTGATCCCTAACTTTATTAGTCATTTTTAATGTGCCATCGCTTGTAATCTCGTAATGAGCTCCATGAGTATGAATACTTACTTGTCCATGACCTATTTCGTTAACCAAAGTTAATCTTGCTTGATCGCCTTCTGTCATGACTAGTGTGGGACCTGGTATTGTTGGAAGTTTACTGTATCTTGAAGTAATATCTTCCGTTTTTTGATTTTGTTTATCGATTATCTTGTATTCTAACATTTTATATGCTTGATGTCCATCTGGAAGCAATACTCCTGCCATTTTTATTTCATGAATTTTTGATGAGTGATTTTCAGAATTCAATTTATTTACAGAAAAAGGAGTGATAGTAGTATTTTGAGCTATAACAGGTAAAATAGAGAATGATTGAACTATTAAAAAAAGTCCAATAACTATCGCTATTGATAATTGTTTAAGTTCGAATTGATCTGCTTTAATATACATAATTATCGTTGTTTCTTTTTACTCTAGAATTCATTTAAATGATATGTTTTCTTACGAATATTATGTGAGTGATTGTAATTGATTGTAATTGATTGTAATTGATTGTAATTGATTGAATTTCAAAAATAGTGTTGTAATTAAACAAATACTACTAAAATAAACAAATTAGGTTTGAATTTCACAATAATTTAAATATTTCCAAATATATGGTTCATAAAGAATTATAAAAAAATTAATTAATACTTATAATATTATTCGTTCTGACTATATGAAAATCTTTATTGGTTGCTAGTCCCTTTTGTATTCAGGCTAGGTTCAAAGTTAATATACGTCATATGAGAATGAGGCTCTGATTGAACCAATATCCGAGCGGCTATATTAATACTTGATCGTAGAGAAAGCGAATAGATGTTTGCTGCCTGTAAGCCGAAATAAAAATAAAATAAAAAAGAATGAAAAAAATAAAAATAGAAGTAACATATCTAGCGGACTTGTTAATTTAAGAGAACAGATTTAGCTGTGAATGATCTATTCTAGCATATGTTACTAAGATTTGTCAGAAACAAAACATACACTATTGTAATTATGTATTCATTGTATTTGTATTTTCTTACCTTGAGTTTATGGAATACTTCCAAGACTTTAGGTATATTAATGACTAGAATCGAAGTGATGGTTCTATGAGATTGAATTTAAAGCTGGTTTTTTTACCATAATTATAACAGTTTTCTTTGAAATAATGGGGTAAAATTTGGGTCAAATTTGTTTTACATCCCACTGGCCCCGTATGATATAAAGGATTAGTTGAATTATTAATGTTTTATAACACAATAGATAAAATTTGTATTGGTAATGATTATTTTCAAGTATGAATAATATAAAATGTGAATGAGTCTGAAGTAGATGTTGATTTAATTTGTAAAAATTGCCAACATCAAATATCATCTCACAAACCTAACTGTATTAATGTATTAGATGATAGTAATGATAATGTTTGTAATTGCAATAAACCGGAATTTTATAACATAGCAATTTCTGGAAAATATATTGGATGGACGGAGATACATTGTAATAATTGTGGAAAATTGGTAGCATATATTGATAGCTCAGTGGAAAATATCGATGATTTTAAAATAATGTGTAAAAATTGTATTGGCCGTCATCATTGAAAAAACAAACACTATATCAGATGAAAAATGACTCTTTTAATATTATTTTTTCAAAATTTTCGAATGTTAATATTTTATAAAAGACTATTTCTAAAATTATAAAATGTTGTGCTTTATCATATTCCGCCAAATATTATGAGATGAATATATCTATGGAAAAACATATCCTTTCAATTTTAATTGTAATTTCATTTGCTACTTTAACTTTTACAATTCCTTATATTTTAGACATAAAGATTTCGCCTATGATTTCAATTTCATCAATTATTACGATTTCTATTTATGTAATTCTCTCTTTAGAAATAATTCACAGAACATCAATTGCAATCTTTGGTGCTTTAATTTTATTGATTGCAAGCATGCTGTTAGGAATTATTATTCCTAAAGATACTTTGCATTTTGTAATTGAAGTAATTGATTTCAATACAATAGGACTGCTTTTGGGTATGATGATAATTGTTGCTGTTTTAGGAGAAACTGGTATTTTTAATTGGATTGGAGTTAAAGCCTTAAGACTATCTAAAGGTAATTTATGGAAATTAATGTTAATTCTTTGTATATTTACTGCATTTACATCAATGTTTGTAGATAATGTTACAATTATTTTGTTGATGGTACCTGTTACTCTATCTATATTCAAAGCTATTCATATTTCTCCTCTACCATTTATCTTAGGTCAAACTCTTGCATCTAA
>JALDXL010000247.1:0-3698 GCA_032155045.1 Nitrososphaerales archaeon | reverse complement strand
GTACTGGCCTTTGTAAGAGCCAAAGTAGAAAAAAAATAGGTCATGTTCTAATTGGCATGACTGTTTTTTCAAAGTTATACTATATAACTAGCAACCAAGTACCTTGTTTAAACGAATTAAAGAAAAGAAATGTTATAAAAGAATTGGATAAAATTGAATTATATTGGTCTAGTTTACAAATTCCACAACTACAATAAATTTTTTTATTAATGTTGATAAATATTAATAGAAATAAATGACAAAAAATACATTTATTTTGATTTTGCTTTTAATTATTGTATTTAAGATCCTAGCATTTTCATATATATTTTCACTATTTTTTAGATAATAATAAAATACATAGTTTCCAAATAAATTTTTTATTCATTAATTCTAATATTACAAAGTTAGTATCGAAAACTAAGAAACAATTTGTAATATCATTTAAAAATAAAATGATAAGATAATCATAAAGATAATTTTCATTCCCTAATCTAATCTAAATGATATGTTATTTTACAATTTTTCGCAGTTCAAATATAATTTTTCATTATAATAAATATATGCACAAGTCAGTAATACTTTTCCTATCTTTATTGGTGATTCTATTACCATTAGGTAATAGTTTGAATATTTCAAATGCAAATGCAAATGCTGTTGCAGATTATAATAATAGAGTAGATAAAAAACAAGTCAGTGTCAGTTCTTTAAACTGCAAAAATATTAATGTAAATGTCAATGGATTTGAACTTGACGCACTTCCTTCATTTATTGCAGATAATAGTGGACTTGCAGCAGAAGCAGTAGAAGGTAATACTGATCCAAACTCGTTTGCTGGAAATGAAGATAGTTCTGAAATCAATGATTTTAGATTTATCTGTATAAGCAATAATAATAACAACAACACCTTAATCGAAGAAGTACCAATACCACCAATACCACCAATACCACCAATACCACCAATACCACCAATACCACCAACATCACCAACACTACCAACACCACCAACACCACCAGAACCACCAACACCACCAGAACCAACAACAGCAACATTGACAGTAAACAAAACTACAATATGTAATCCACAAGAACTTGGAAGATTTTGTGACTTTAATCCAGAAATAAATGTAACGGGTAATAATCCAACACCAAGTTCGTTCCTTGCTAGTGATACTCCAATAAGTGTAACATTGGGTGCAGGTCTATACGAAGTTATTGAAGACAGATTTGACCCAGATTTTCAACAATGTCTTTCACGAGGTTTTGATGGAGGACGAGAAACATTTCCAGGAAATGAGGTCATCATCTGTACCGATTTCAGTGAAGATTGTTCTGGTGATATAAGTGCAGGTGAGAGTCTATCATGTAATATAGATAATGTTGTAATTGATACTACTCCAGCAACATTGACAGTAAAGAAGCAAGTCTTCGGTTGCCTACTTTTTCCAGCTACAACGGTAATGGATTGTGACTCCGAAACACCAAATTCTTCACAATGGCATAATTGCAATGAGAATATACCTGTTTTATTCAATACATTCTGTCAATCATTACCAGAAGATAGTTTTGATATCGAAGTATCGGACGACCAAGAAAATCAAATACAACAATTTAAAGGCTCAGAACAAGGAACATTAATCCAGAATCTAAACCCTGGTAATTATACAGTAAATGAGATAAAAAATGCAACAAGTTTTACTAACCAACTAGGAGTAAATGCAGATGCAGAACAAAATTGTATAAATACCGGATTCCCTGATGGAGGAAGGTTAGATAATACTACTTCACCTGTAATACAATATCGTATAATCTGTTTTGAATATGAAGACGAACAAGGCAATGATTGCAGTACTATAACACTAGCAGCAGGAGAACAAAGAACATGTACTGTTAAAAATTATATACAATTTGCAATCGATTAACATTTCCATTTTTTTTGATAAATGAAAGTGAAAAAATACCCTGTCCAAATATATTCAAAAAATCTTTAAATTTGTCGTTAATAATCATAGGTGTCTGATTAAAATATCTTTAAATGATCAATATTATCATCAAGTAACAAAAGAGGAAAGAAGAAGATGTTATTTATTGTCTTTAATAATTGTAGTAGTAATATTATTATTGTTCTATTTGTGAATCAAAAACTAGACTATTGTTTATTTTTCTAAATTGTAATAAATAGTTTGAAAGATATTTACGATCTTCATAATAGATAAATTGATAGAATTCATCTTTATTATTATTTGTAAATAAAGTTATAGAATGGGATTTCATTTAAGGGCGAAAATTCATATTCTAATTCGATAGATGGTATTTTGTTGGAGAAAAAATGGTATAATTCTCATTTATCAAGGAAAAATTATCAAAACGAGTAATCGTATTTGTATAAAAATAATTTGAATAATTCATAATATATGGAATCGGTCGGGAAAATTGTTTGAATTTAAGATTTTAAAGCTGATAAATAATCAGTAAAATGAAAATTGATAAAATTTTTGAAACTAGATCTTAAAATATATCTTATCAACCTATTTGTTCTTATGACAAACATAATAATAATTTTGAAAATCATGAGATAAAGTTTTTACTTCAATATTGGCAAATCCCGCTTCTTCTAACATAGAGATTGCTTTTTCTTTCCCCCACATAGCACCGAGACCTGCACCATTTTGTGACAATGACACGCTCATACAATGAAGACAAGAGATTGTATAAAGAAATGTTCCTAAGATATGATAAATGTTGTGTTTCAAGGAGGTTGATGCAAGTATATCTTGCATAAGAAAGATTCCTCTTTCTGAAAGAGAATTATAGATATTTTTTAAAACCAAATCAGGCTTAGGTTGATCGTGTATAGCATCAAATGCCGTAATTAAATCAAATTTTTCGTTAAGTGTTAAATCCAAAATATCTTGATTTTTAAAAAATGTATTTGAATTATTCATATCTTTTGAATCTTTTATCGCATCATCTACTGCTTCATTTGATAGATCATAACCATAGAAACTACTTTTTGGAAAATGCTTAGCCATCAAATTTACTGCTTTTCCTTTACCACATCCTATATCAAGAACCTTAATTCCATTTTTAAGACTATCTATAAGATTTGGAACTAAAGGCAAGATGTAATCAACCAATCCCACTACAACAGTTTGGTAACTTTCCTCGGCCATGACTTCATGGAATCTATTATAAGAAGAATATGGAATCCCACCACCGTTTACAAAACATTCAACAATTTCATCTTCTACTTGAGATAGTATTGGAATCCATTGCATAGATGCTGCAAAATTATATATGTTTTTTTCTCTAGTCAAGTATTGAGCTTTTTCTTTTGAAAGCCAGAATTTGTTATTGATCGGATCATATTCAATGATTTTCCCAGTTACCATCGCTCCAAGCCATTCCTTAATGTATCTCGCATTTAGTTTTGACTTTAATGCAATCTCTTCAATAGTTGAAGGTGGAATGCTAGATAATATATCAAATAATTTTGTTCTATGACCCAAAGATAACATAATAGATAAAGAACCTTTGTTAATTACATCTATCAAATAATTTGAAAAGTCATTATCCACATTATCCATTTTATGTAAACAAGTATCATATACAACTTTTATGCATTTCGAAAATATTTGCTAAATAATAACAATTTCTATATATTAATAAAATTAATTGATGATTACTTAAAACAAATCTTATAAGTCAAATTGATTTTA
>JALDXL010000246.1:0-3708 GCA_032155045.1 Nitrososphaerales archaeon | reverse complement strand
ACATAACGTAACTATTCTCCGGAAGTTGATCTTTCTTTTAGTCTTGGTACCAATTAAAATTCCATATTGTTTATAATAATTGAAGATAAATTATATTTATTTGACAAAACCATATCCGGAGATTAAGGAGAAATAGGACTATGATTGCAAAGAATTCTCCGGAAGTAGCATATTATAGATTTTTGGTAAATTAGATGTTAGTCGATAATGTTTATAAAAATTTGAGATAAATTATTGGTTATTTGACATTAATATTTTAGAATAAAATAATAATTAAGAAAATAATAGGATTAGGCATAAATATTTTGATAGAAAGTAATATTGAGGTTCCTGTATGGAGTTCGTTTGACTGAAAAACCAGACTAGGGGACGTGTGTAGAGCATGAGCCTCACTGAACCTCATATTTTACTATTACTTTAATATTCTTCTCTCTGTATTTGTTATAACAATTTGAGATAATTTTTGCCATAGTCTGAACAAAGATAGGAGTGAATCCAATTGCAATCTTCTAGGTTCAGGCTATGACTTATTATGACATATTGATTTCGAATTAGTTTGTAAACAATATTGATATATTTATCAATATTTGAAATTCTCATTCTATATATGTGGAATAATATGTTATTAAGATAATAAATAAAATTGTCATAGTCTGAACTTAAATCAATGAGGTGTCTTTGAATTTAGATCCAGACTATGACATTATGTGCTGTCAAATAACTCTTTCCTGATTAATTCACCAAGGCATATTTTCCAATTAAGGAGGAATGCTGTAAATTTATATTAATACTTTAGATTTATGAATTTTATTCAGGTTCTCATTATCTATCATAATAATAAATGAAATGATAGACCAATCTTATTTTTAGTTGGGTATAAACAAAAAATATTATTTAGAATATTTCTCTTTATAAAGTAAATAGATACCGCACTATCTACCGAAATATTAATTGGTTTTATTAGCGGATTTTTTAAAAATTCATTTATTTGATCTATAGCACTATTGTCATTTTTCTTTCTGCTGAAAGAAATAACTTTGCTTTGTCCTGTCATAAATAATTAAAGAAATTTAATAAGATATCAGATATTAAAGATATCTGAATTATAACCTATTTTTCAATTCCTCTCTTTTACCTTCAGGAACTTCATAATATACTACTAAAGAAACAATATTCCCATTAATATGAGATTGACTTCCATGAACTTTTCCATTATGTTTAGTTACAATATCACTCAAAATCTCATATTTTTTCTGTACTGAATCTATAGGACCCAAAAGTAATTCAAAGGAATTAGACATTTTTGGTTTTGGTTGTTTCGAAAATTTGTTGTGTTAGTTTGGTTTATTTACTGTATATGAGGAAGTCAGTTCCGCATCTGATGATGATTTCTTATTGTTGTTTGAAGAAGAACGATTAGGACAAATATGCTTCTTTGTAATTACTTCCAGATATGAATTGGAAGCAGTACCCCCAATAGATTCTGGTGCCACAACTGTAATTACAAGATTTAGGATTGATAATAGTAGTATTACTCATTCTCTTCCGGAGGATAGTTGAAACATTGCATTAGATGCAATGAAAGATCAAATTCAAGTTTTGATGGTTCTATATCATATGGTATACAGAATTCTTTTGAACAATTTCTACATGTGAATAAATATTCTCTATCAGTAACATTACCGAATTCCTTAGGCTCTTGTGTTTTAATCTCTAATGTAAAATTCTTTACAACTTCACTATTCATTTCTTATTCTTTATTCCCTTTTCTTCTCTCATCTTTTGATAAAGTTGCATATAGTGATCAATACATGTATACCTTATTCTGATTTGCTTATTTTTTTCAATCTTTTCGTTATCTAGTATTCCAGACATTGCTTCTTTGCCACAGATTTCACAAATATTATTTTGGATTTCAGCACTCATTTCTTGTAATTATTATAATCTATTAGCCAACATTCTTTACAAATGGTATTACCATTTTTATTGGTAAATTCTTTCCTTAGAGTTTCAGACTCACCGCATTTAGAACAGAATACAAGTGTGCTCATTTCTTATTTTGTTTTTTATAGGCTTCAATACACTTTCTTATAATATCGTCTATTGTTTCACCATAAACACCTAATTTAGTTAATTCAGAATGAGTCTCCTCACTAATACTCACAGTTTTTCTTGAAACCACGATTTTCATAATCATTATGTAAATAATATATTTTCCTCTATTTATGCGTTGTGTGCTCAATATATATTATGTGTATGTTATACACATAATATATATACAATATGCAATGTATAAGATTAGTATGCAACAATTAATAATTGAGCATAAATCTAACAATCAGCAAAAAATTGTCAGTAAAGAAACAAAACAAAATCAAGAATTAGTAGAGAACAAACGTGAGGACTCCGCAGTTAATCCAAATACTTTGTATAGAATTAAAATATACATATTAGCAGCCTCTACTTTGTATTTAACTGCACTAAGAGAAAGATATAGAATTTGATTATTTTTCCATTGGGGATTGGCTTTAATTGAAGCTGAGTTTAAGAAAATTAGGCATTTTTTCCTTTAGAGATTTTGAAGTATATTTTTCTAAGCAAATAACCATAAAAATAGAAAGAAATGAATCCTTTATTGATTTACTGGATTAAATAAAAAATAAATAATAAAATTATTTTTTATATAGATTATAAAAAAACTATATATTTATTTAAATACGAATATATTTATATAGATTACTTAGTTCGATTTTAAATCTCTATAATGTATTATATTTGTATTGACAGATAATTCTGCTGCTGTTTACAATCGTCCTGATATTATTAAAAAGGAAGCAGTAGGCATGGATTATACCGACCTAGGAAAAGTTCAAGAAGTTGGTCCAGAATTTATTAAAACCAAAAAAGGGATCTTTAAGAAAGATATCTTTTACATTCCAAAGAATCTTGTTTATCGTTTTGATGGTGTCCATGTATGGTTTAGAGTAACAGAAGAAGAATCGCAACAATACAAGAAAAAAAAGAAAATTAATTGATTTTAAAAACTACTCATAGTCCTTATTAATTTAGTCTATGACAATTAAAAATATTCAAACTATAGAATGAGAAATTGAATAATACTAATAAAACCAAATTATGTAATTAACTAATAACTACTCTATTCTGGAAGGTAATGGAAATATATATCAAGGATCAACCAACATAATCATAGTCTGGACAGATAAAGACTCCAGTTCAGGCTATGACAATTAAATTATCTCCAAGCATTATATAATATCATTAACACATCTGTGTACTGATGGAATTCAAAAAGTCAGTCAATCAGTCCAAAGATTGCCATGGTCTTCTAAAGATTTCTAATTATAACTAAGAGGACTATGGCTTTTCAATATATTATCTAAAATTATTAAATATTTTATTTCTTTTAATCCTATAACCAACTAATCGATAGAACATGTCTGGCTATAATCTCCTACTACGGTTTGCTCCTTTTTAGGAGATTACAGCCTTGATTGTTAACTTCGTTCTACAAATATTATATAGTTCACTTTTCCAAGTTATTTTACTATACAAAAAGATCAATAATAGAATCTTATCAAGTTCTATCCCGACCATAGCCTTCTAGGGTTGAGTTCTTCCCTGGAGGGCTGTGGTTAATTAATTAATCTCATTGTAAATTAAATATTCAACGTTTAACATTTATTTTAA
>JALDXL010000245.1:0-3721 GCA_032155045.1 Nitrososphaerales archaeon | reverse complement strand
TAGTTTCTTTTATTGTCCTTGAAGATAACTAATGCGTTGGATGTATTTCTTAAAGTCAAACCAAGAAAATACAAATATAAATATACATTACTACAATTGTAGATCCTATTTCCCATTTGAATACTAGATTAGAAATAGAATGTTTACAGCTAAATCTAGATCGTTAACTTAACGTTCCTCTATTTAGAGTGTTGTATCTAATAAATTGTGGATCTTGAATATTGAATTAATATGTTCCTTGGAAATATTTCCTTGACTTTCTTGTACGATTTCAGAAAATTTCTTAAGCCGGTCATAAGTTGTTACAATCCCATAATAGTCCTTTACCCTTTGCAATGTTGTTAGGTAATGTTCTCTATTTCCAGATGCAGTGGCATCAGATACTAAAATGACATCATATCCTTCATTAAATCCCTCTCTCAAAGATGTTTCGACACATATCGATGTATCTACCCCACATAGAATTATTGTATTTATTCCGAGACTCCTCAACCATACTTCCAACTCTGTATCCTGAAATGCTGAATCTCTTCTCTTTATTATCACGTGGTCTTGATCTGTAGGTTTGATTTCATCAATGGTTGCTGCGTCCCATGTCCCACGAACACATATGGGTATTTTTGTTAATCTCTCTTCTCTAGCCATTGGTAGAATCTTGTGTGTTTTTGTAAGAAGATCGATCCCACTAGGTTCACGTATAGCCTCTGTATAGAAAATTGGAACATCCAAATCTCGACAAAGTTTAATTAGTTTTCTAATCGTAGGTATGATTTCTCTGTAATGTGATGTGTCCATACCTAATTGATGATATGATCCACCTTCACTAACAAAACCATTTTGCATATCAATAACAATCAAAGCTGGCTTTAACGAATAATTTTCTATCTGTAAACTAAACATAAATAACGATAATCATTGTGGCTATATTTATCTATATTTCTTAAATATTTTGGATCTTTAAAATAGGAAAAAACCTTTTTGTAAATTGTATAAAACAACTTTAATATCGAGATATGAAAGAAAATTTTTTTAAATATACATTATTTGTTTTTATGTATAAATCGATCTCTCAAAAAAGTGCTACATACAAGCTTACAAAGTAACCACATTTTCTACAAGACATATTTGAATAGACTCGTATATCACATCATACATAATCATTCTTTATACAATAACCTAATCGAATCTACCTACAAATCGGGTATCCTCTAAAAGAACTTTTGATTCTTTTGGAATAAACTTCATATTTAACTCAGGTTGAATACTTATAATTATTTGATTTTTTGTCCCTTGTCTTGATGGGTACCAAACAAGTAATTGATTTTCCTTATCCCATTTTATCTCGTTACTAGTTGCCCAGACATAAAATGTTGGTGAATAATGCAAATGGAAGGGGATATAAATAACAGTTGGAGCGTTAACGACAGTACCATCTAGGATAATAATGGCATACTTTGAGTCAATGTCAAATGATAAAAATGTTGGCTCTGCTGAGCTTAACATTGGATAAGGACGTGCTATTACATCAGTATGACGCGGAACTCTCTCTGGTCCTAATAACGAAAAGTTCTCCAAATTCCAATTATCCTTACGTTCAGCAGTATGATAAAGATCATAATTCCAATATGTTGAATTTAGAAGATGAGATTCTATCTGTATAAATTGAAGATTCATATATTCACGTATTTGCTCTGAGTCGTGACTTCCTCCAAATTCAGTTATGAATGGAATTAATCCACGTTTCGCTGCACCTTTCATTAATTGTCTAAATACATCGGGCCAATCATATTTATATTGAGAAATATTTTCTGGAATTTTAAACATTGAATATGCCAATGCACGAGTATCATAGAAATGAAATGCAAATACTCCTCTACTTCTCAGCATTTCCGGTAAATCTGACTCTAAAGGAAGATGGCTATTAATTTCCTTTGGAGTATCAATTAACCCGCGTTTATCAATATCACCATCAAGAGGTGTACGGATTAAATTCATGTCGCCTATCTTTAAAAATCTTCTTAAATCAAAACGAGATAAATTAACTCCGCCTAATGATGATGGCGAAGATTGTGATGAAGATAGCGATGAACTAGAGATCATCTTATTCATCTCCTCAGAGGAAAATACAGACCAATCTACTCTTGGTTCAATAAATAAAAATAGTTTTTCATCATATTTTCTTATCTCTGAAAGTACGTTAAGATAATATTCTTTTAAAAGATTGTATTCGAAATGTACTTTATCTATTCCTACAGGATGTGGTTCATTAAATGGCTCGATACCTATTATTGCTGGATGACCATTTTCATTATTTGTTGAAGCAGGCGATGACATTGATACATCTCTAAAAAATTTTGCAGTCAAGCCTATAGTCTTCTCAAGATGATATCTAACAGGAAAATGTTTCAAACCTATTTGTGTATTTGTCAAATCGTTCAACCAAAATGATTTCAAGGTATTTTTAACAGTCTTATTAAGATGGTAAGACGCTGCCCACTTCTTGTTATCTACCTTTGGTTCTTTAGGAATTTCATTTTTATTGTCTATAGCTAATGCCCAATCAGGAAATCCGTCGCCTCCAAAAACTTCATGCGCTATATCTTGATGAAAGTCTAATATTACAAATAAATTTCTAGCATATAATGCATCAACAACTTTCTTTAGTAAATTCAGATATTTCTCTCCCGCAGACAATAGCATTTTATCGACATCAGGATTAGGCGAAGGTTCCAACCCTTTCCATGAGATCAATAATCTGACAACATTTAACCCGAGATGTTTTAGACGATCGAGGTGAACTCCAATTTTTTCTATCTCATCATCTAATTCATTCTCAGAGATATTATTTTTGCCTAACGGTACGATAGGAAGATAAGGAGGAAATTTACTCCGTGAAGCAAAATTTACACCTCTAAAAAGGACAAATCGAGATTTATCATCTTTGAACCATTTGTCTTGCTTCAACAAGAGGCGTGCATTGTGAATATATGCTTCATCTTTAAAAGTTATATTTTTTTCACTGTTACTCATATCATTTACCTAGTATTCGTTTAGATTGGCCTCTGATACCTGCTACAATGATTTCTATTCCATTTATAAGTAAAGCTATACCTACGACTAGGGCAACAAAAATTACACCAAACCCAGGCGATGCTAAAGTTAATATGGCAATAGCAATAGAAAATATTCCTACTGCTAAACGAAATATTTTATTTATCTGGCTATCTTCATTTTTCTTCTTAATTAAAGCATCTGCAATTCTTACAATTCCATTGATTAATAGGGCAATACTAACCAACAATACCATAAATCTAATACTTCCACTGGGATTTGCAATTGTAATTATACCAAAGGCTACAATAACAATCCCTAACCCAATGTTGATAAGACGTGACCGTTTACTATACTTTGAGCTAACTCCATTAGCTATTCTCTCAATTCCAACGATTAGTAGTGTTATAGCTACCATAGAAATTGCAGTTATACCGCCAAGTTTTGGGGAAACTATTATGAAAATTGATAGTATAATAGCTGCTGCTCCAATAGTTATCTGAACTATACGTAACCATTTAGGTGCAATTACAACTTGTGAATCAGACATGGTACATTCTGTTCTCCTCTAAACATATTATATAAAACAACAAAAAAGTTAAATATCGTTTATATTTATCCATTGTTAAATGACATAAAACTTAGACTTATTAATTTTATCATTTAGTTT
>JALDXL010000244.1:0-3733 GCA_032155045.1 Nitrososphaerales archaeon | reverse complement strand
TTAAATATTGTAAAGAATGGAAAGAAATTTTTGAACTAAGAGCTAAAGAAGAAAGAAGCTCTGTTGACATTTCATTTAGAAAATACTATCTAGAAGAAAATGTGACATTATTCAATCCCATGATGAAATTGGCCTCTGAGCCTGGATTAATAGGGAATAACGACATCGATCCCAGTGTTCCTGGAGGCACTATATATTATTGGAGAACGAATCGCTGGAGTATCTTTGACCAGTTTATTATTTCTCAAGGATTATATCATGGAAAACAAAAATTGAAATTTAGAAAAAATAGTATTAAAATATATTATCATGGGTTGAGACTTGTAGATAATCTTTCTCCTGACAAGTTTAACGATAATACTAACGAATACTATTATTTAGATAAGACAAAAATTCATCCATCATTGAAGAACAATCCTATGGAATTTGTATATCAAAAAAAATATTATAATGAAAATAGCAAGCAATATGAAGATGACAAGAATCTTCCTAAAGGAAGAGAAAAAAATACAGGATATAGTGACCATTTTCCAATTATGTGTATATTGGATCTCCTTAAAAATTGATAATAATGTAGTATTATAGAAAATCAAAAGTAATTTTCTTTCAATATCTGTTTTCTATTCTGTTATTTATTATTCATTATTTACATATAAGCGCAATAATCAAAAAAAATTTCCTATTAGGAGGTCAAATTCTTTAAAAATTTAAAAATAAACTACTATTTCTATATTATCTTAAATTGATCTATACAAGATTCAATGAATTATCATTATTGGGCAATCGACGTTTTCCGAAACTCTTCTAGAAACACTACCCAATGCTTTAATTTTTGAAATTTCACTCAAGCGCCGACTACCGATAATTATAAGATCTATTTTATTTTCTACGGCAAATTTAAGAATTTGTTCACTAATAGGTTGTTCTTCAGTTGACACTATTATATTGAATTTTATATTTTCTTTTTCTAAGATCGGATCTATTTTTTCTTTTGTCATTTTCAGCCATCCTTCCTTCAATTTATTTGCAATACTTTTTCTTGATTCTGCTATCGATTGTTTGTCCCTATCTAAAATTAAGGATGGTGGAAGAGGGCTATGTTCTATTATATGCAATATATAAAGCTCAGCATTAAATGCTTTAACAAATTCTTTCGATTTTTCAAGTGCCTTGTCTGACATTTCTGTGCCATCATGGGGGAGTAATATCTTACTTATCAACAGAGATCTCTGCTCCTACACTTTTTTTATTTATTTGACAACAATATTTTGTATTTTTGTTCATCTACTACTACTATAGATATTTACACATAAATAAGAATAAGGTTTTGCAATTTTACAGTATTGTATATGGCTACCCTACCCAATTATAGTAAAATTGTGATATATGATTATGTTATAAATAATAAATAAGAACATACATGAAGGATAGTTATTTTCAGAATTCAGTATAAAAATGTGATTTGCCGATTTTACTAGAAGAGAAATTTAATCAACTTTTTTTTACCAAATTATGTAATCCATCCAAAGTTTTTTTTAAAATAATGCTATATCTTATCTTAACATATTTTTTACAGCTTGGATAAACAAATTTTTATCTATAGGTTTTCTCATTATTTGTTCCTTCGATATGCCAGGAACTATGGTTAATAATTCATCAAGTATATCTAAAGCAGTAATAAATAGGATCTTAATTGTAGGATCTATAGATTTTATTTGTTGATGTAATTGGAATCCATTCATATTTTTCATACGTATATCAAGTATTATTAGTAAATTTTTTATATTAAAATTTGAAAGATTTTTGATATGATTTAAGGCAATAGTTGGTTCTGTAAAAGATATTATTTCATAGTCTCTTTCATTTAAAAACGATCGATATGTAAAAAGTATATCTTTCTCATCGTCAACTAAAATTATTCGTCTTATTGTTTTATTTTTCTTATGAAAAGATACTCTTTTTTCATTTTTATTTTCTAATAGAGATCCAGGAGATACTAAAATTTTTTTAAGAGAATTTACAGTCCAATTATTATCATTAATAGGTGATAGTTTATCTGCTTTTTCTATATTGTATGTCGAATAGCCAAAAGTTTCAGTTATTTTACATTTACCATTACTTTTAAAATTATAATTGAATTCGATCTTTGGAAATAATTATAGTATCCTGTAAAAATTATCTCCGATAATTATTTGATTAGGTATAGATAACAAAGAATTAATCTTTGAACAAACATTAACTGTTGAACCAAATAGATCTATTTGACTATACTCGCCTACTAGGGCTAAGTCAAGAACGCCATAATCTATACTAATTCTATAATTGAAAGGGGGAAGATGCTGCTTGGACAGTCTTTGATTTACGGTATAGCGGTTTTCCAATATTTTCAAACTACATTCGATTATATCTCTAAAAGCCTGTTTGTTTTGAATATCCGAGGTTTTTGGAAAATAAACTAAAAGACAATCTCCAATATTCTTGATAACTTTTCCATCATAACTTTTAACTATTTTTGATACTGAGTTTATAAATTTAGAATAATAGATTCTGATATGTCCTAGATTATCCATTGTAATTGTGTTTCTAGTCGAATCTACTAAATCGATAAAACCAACACAACTCTTTATTGAATCACCAGAAAATCGTATTCCTCTCGTAGAAATGTTTTTCATTTATCTATTAATCCTCACATTATTACGAAAAAATAATTTATTAGTGATATAAAATAAAAAAATAGAATTAAAGGATCCAATTTTTCTCACTTAAAAAGGTCTATAGATTTATAAAAATTCTTTGGTCATGAATTTAAGTACTAATCAATAATACGAATCAAAAAAAAATTTTCGGCGCCTAAAAAATTGATGATTAAATATAAATCTATTATTTAATAAATAATACTTACTAATAATTAAAAATTCTTTTTTTTTAAAAGAATCATTAAAATTAGGATCTTTTTTTAAAGAAATTCAGGATCGCCATAAAAAAACAATATATTTTTGTATAAAAAAATATATAAAAAGATATAACGAATATAAAATCTACACTAAATATCAATAAATAACTAATTTGTGACTTGGATTCCAATTTTAGACTATCGTTATTATTATATCTGTTTTTTACTGTGTTTAAAATACAATGTCAGATAATACTAAAATTTTAATGTAGACGAAAATATTCAAAATGATTTTATCATTTTATATAATAGTAAAAGTAGATAAATGGATAATAGCGCGGCTGATTTTAATATAAATGTGTAATTATGTATATAATTTATAGTATCTAGTATACAAGGAAGATTAGGAAAATGAGACAATACCATAAAAGATTCTATCTCCATGGAAAAACCATTCCAGAATTACTTGATAAATTAAATGAGTTTACAAAACAGTATAGTGTGGGAAATATTTTTGATGTGTCAATAAATGAAGTATTAGACAAAGAAATAGAGATTCATACAAATTATGATAATAATTCTGAAACAGAAAATAATTTTTCTAATAATTCAATTTCAGATAATAGAATAAAAACTACTACTTTTAAATATTCTTATTATGCAATAGTCCTGATTTTAATAGAAGAATAATTATGTATAATCTATCGTTGAACAGATATTCTATACTTTGATAGTTATTGATATTATCAATATCATTCCAATTGATTACGGAGGTTTAAAATTTTCATTTTCATTATTATATAGATCAGTAACATAATATAACCAGTTTTTAGAAGTTTA
>JALDXL010000243.1:0-3748 GCA_032155045.1 Nitrososphaerales archaeon | reverse complement strand
TAAAATAATTAAAAAAAATGTTGTTAAAGTAATATATATTACTTTTTTATTTTTAGGGAACAATTATTTTTGTGCTTTGCGATAAAAATTATTTTATATTTACAAGAATTCTATTTCTACTTTGAATTATGTTTTTATTTATTTAAATAAAAAATTTTAGTCTAAACCAAGGTAACAATTCGATGGATAAATATAAGTACTATTATCAAACGAAAGAGATGTATGTAATTTCATTTTGATACAATTTAGTAGTTTAAAAGATGTAATTCGATTACAGATAAAAATGTCATATAATATAATAAATGGAGCAAAAAAAGAATAACAAGAAATAGTGTATATATTATTAATTCTAATTACGAGATCCTTAGGATGATTTACAATTATTAATAGCAATATTATATACCGACATTGCATGATTAACGAATACTGAAATATAACAAAGAACTATAAAGTGGAAGTGAAATAAAATATCATGTTTTCAGAAATAGGTCCTAAGAGTTGTACGTATGGTTGTGGTGTAGAAATATACTGGAATACTGAGGAGAATACATATTATGAATTGTATTCAGGAAAAAAACATATATGTCCAAATCTATTAATATATAATAAAGATTCTAAAATTCTCCGTCCAAATACAAAAGTAAAACCATCTTATCTTAATAAAGAACTTTCAAATATAAATAAAGCAACAACAAAAATACGAATAAAATCAAAGATGGATAATTTCAAGTTTTTGGAAGATGCTTCTAATAGAATCAAAAAACACTATGAGTTTCTTTCAGACGTAATAAGAGATTGTAATGGAAAAATTCATGGAAGTCATTCTCATTTATATAATAATGGTATATGTTTAATCGTCTCTATGAAGTTCCGAAAGCTAAAAGAGATGAAATAAAAAAAAATTGAAAACTTTACCAACTAAAAAGAAATGGTTTATATCAGAATATACTAAAATCTTTGTAATTGTTATGGTTATGACTATAACAATTATTCCTATAAGAATTTCGTTTTGTCAATCATCTGATACAATTGAAATTAAGACTCAATTACAGAAAGATGATTTTATAAAGTCTAGTCTACATTTTCAGCAAACAAACCTAACTTTTAGTGATAAAAGTAAGATTTGCCCAGAGAATAATTGTTCATATGAATTTCAAAAAACTACATTCGATGAAAGATTTGGAATAACAAATACAAGATATCTATCAGGAACAATACAAATTGAAGATAAATCAAATTCTAACGGTAATTTTATTTCTTATAGGTACTATAGACTATCTGGTACATTTAATTTAGTCAACATTAACGAGAGTATCAACAATATAGATAAAGTTTCAATTTATGAAGGTAATTTATTACTTGATACAGGAAATGCAATGTTCAACCCTTCAAAAATAGAATACAAATCTCAAATAAAATTATATGATACTCAAAATCGATTGGAATTGTATGGAAAAAATCAATAACAGAAAATTCTTCATTTCTAATTATCATATTATAAAATATATAATCATTATGGAAGCCTACTATGTTAGGGATTCTGAGATGTGTGAACTGCTTTTTGACAGAAATTTGTATTTCAGAAATATTATATAAAATTTAATTAATTTAGAATTCAATGCTGTAATTTAAATTTACTTCATGACATCAAATAGAAAATAACTTCAACTCCGAAATGGATCACTTAATTTCAATTTTTTAATTAGTTTTTATTGCTTAGTATTTACATGATCAAAATTTTCTTCTTAGTCAATGCCTTGAGGTCAAAAATTTTTCTTTGTTATCTGCTTTAGCAAATACATACAATGCATCATGCTGATAAACAATAGTTTTCAAAATTATTATATTAATAAGAATAATATATCAATTAATAGAAATTGTATTTGAATAGTTTAGGGTGAGAATTATTATTAAGACAGAGTTGAGCAACATAATAGATAAAGGTTTAGTTTGTTAAAAATATATATTTATGGCAAAAGGAAGTAATAATACAAATACAACAATTTAAGTCGGTATGTTATCCTATATAGAAAGAAGATCTATTATTGAAAACATCTAGTACAGTAAAAAAGTTTTTGATGGCTTCAAGAATGACATGTAATTGAGATCTGCTTTCTACAAATTTAAAATTTTTTTATTAAATACATATATGACTCTTTATACATTTTTAAACTTAATTTTAAAACTATCCTTTTCAAAGGATCCGACTTAGCTGTAAGATCTTCAAGATATATTTGGTTAAGAAAAAAAAGCATGTGAAAATTACTATCTATATTTGTGCCCTACCGCCATCAACGCAAAGGTCGATACCAGTAATAAAACTGCTTTCATCCGATGCTAGAAATAAGACAGCTTTTGCAACTTCATCAGGATTGCCTCTTCTACCCATTGGCACGGTGGTTATGAGGTGCTTTAATTTCTTGTCATGTTCTTCATTCTGAGCTAACACGTCAATACCAGGTGTATCGATAGGTCCAGGACTTAGAGCGTTGACACGAATCTTGCGATGTTTCAAATCTATGGTCCAAGTACGAGCAAAAGATCGTATTGCTGCTTTGCTTGCACTATAAACACTAAATTCTGGAGTTCCTTTGTATGTTGCAGCAGAAGCATTCAAAATAATCGAACCACCATCCTGAAAAATTGAAAGTGCTTTTTGCACAGTAAATAAAAGTCCTTTGACATTAATGTCAAATATTTTGTCAAAGTGTTCCTCGGTTATTTCTCCCAATGGAGCAAAGTCTACAACTCCTGCGTTTGCAAATAGGATATCGATATGGCCTTTCTCTTCGTTCACAGTATTATACAGTCGATCGACATCTGCAAAATTGGATACATCTCCCTGAACGCCCATTACATTTTTACCGATCTCTGATGTTGCTGCATCGAGTTCATTTTGACGACGTCCAGTGATGAAAACATATGCGCCTTCTGAAACAAATCTCTTTGCAGTAGCTAAACCGATACCACTGTTTCCTCCAGTAATAACTGCAATTTTTCCTTCAAGTTTATTTCCCATTTTTCCTCAATGTGTTATTCGATATCGTTATGTAATTATATAAATTAGTAAGTGATAGTATGTTCTTCGAGTAAATTGGTGGTAAGGTATTAAAAGAGTAATAAGTTCCTTAATAAAGTCAGAATTAGCTTAATTATCTATAACTATAAAAGATTCCTAATACAAGACAGTAAAGATAATACTATAAACTTTTATTTTTATAGTGATGTTTGTTGATATATTAATAATTTATATGTAGATGCTCAAAAGGGGTATGTAAACTGTTTTTTACACAATTTATGGTTCAAAAATTTACAAAATAGTCTATTTTGAAATATAAACGTGCAGTATAAATATATGTGATTTGTTATTTAACAAAATATTGAAATTATATTATAATATGCTATTGAAACGATAAGGTTATATCTTTTGGTTATTTTATTCACATTTAATGTCTTTCTATATAATTCTCTGGAATTATACTGATGAGGGAATAAAAAATGTTAAAGAATCTCCAAAACGAGCTGATGCTTTTAAATCTAAATTAGAAAATGCCGGTGGTAAACTAATAGGTACGTATTATACATTTGGTAAATATGATGGAGTATCAATAGTAGAAGCTCCTACCGATGAAACATTAATGTCGTGTCTCTTATCTGTTGAAAGTCAAGGTAAGGCACGTAGTTTAACTTTAAAAGCTTTTAGCTATGACGAAGCTACTAGAATAATTGAGAACATATCACAATAATC
>JALDXL010000242.1:0-3754 GCA_032155045.1 Nitrososphaerales archaeon | reverse complement strand
ACATGGTATGATGAGAAGCATGCAATATTAAGATTAAAACATCATTTACATTCACAGTTAGAGAAAAGTCTGATGGAACGAGTTAACCAATACTTCAAAGACAGAATAGAATGTTTTGATTACTATTATCCATGCATGAAAAATGAATGTAATTTATTTCATGTACAATTGGATACAATTCTTTGTTTGTTTCAATGTACAACGATACAATATACAATGATGAATTTATTATTAATTTACAGGAAGAGGTGAATAAAATCTTAAATTAACAGAACCGTTTTGACTATTTTTATTATAATACAACACCAGATGTAAATGACAAGTTCGTCTTTCCGGTTATGAATTAAATAGATGGATAAATTTTATTCTAATACAACATATAGACTTGCGATTGAGATAAAAAAATTATATTTATTTATTGTCAGAATCTTTAATTTGATTAGAGTTTTTTGATTCTGTTTCTATTTCATCTGAAGTGTCTTCAAGTGTAACTTCAATTTCTCTTTCTTTTGAATTTATTTCCTTTTCTTTTTTATTAATGACATTATTTTCGTTACTCATGATCTTTTATTAGCAATATCAGATATTAACATCCAAGAAATTAATGAAGGGATAATGTATTAAAGTAAAAACATCTCCCACAATCAAATATCGATATATTATTTTATTATAAATTTTTTCTATCTCTTATTTAATCAATTATTAACAAATTTACTCTATTGATATAGAGATATTGGATAGAAAACTTAAAGACTATCAGTGATATATAATACTGATGGCTCTACCCAAGAATTATGGTGGAAACAGATCTTCAAAAAAAAACAAGATGGGTCAATTCGGTGAATGCTGGACTGGGACAGGAATCATGATAGGGATCTGGGCAGTAACTTTCGGAATATTAGCAAGTGGAATACTATCCTTATAGAATGAGTTAAAAATCCATTTATTTTTTTATTTTAAAAATTTAATATTCAGGAAGATATTTTTTAAAGTAGTTAGTTTGTGACCTTTCTTTGAATCAAATCTAACAAACAATTTTAGTTTTTAAATTCAATAATTTTGTCTTCAAGTTTACAATATTTTATAATTTGAGATAATAACTTTTTTTAATGATATTAATGATATTAAGCAGTAGATAAAACTTGATAATTAAATAAATAACAGTGATAGTTTTCTTGGCAGTAATTCTATTACCATTTAGTATTATCATGACTAACACAAATGGAATGGTCACATATGAAATGGATAAATAAGTAGTAAGTTAGAGATGTACTAATGTATCTACAGGTTGAATGCAGATCACACCAATCTTTTTATCATGCTTGTCATTTACATGTTTAAGTTTTTTGACTAGCTCTTCTAAAATATCAGATTCTGCTATGGTAACTATTGTTTTACGACTAGTTGAGATCGTCGCAGTATAACTTCCTGCTTTTCCTGATCTTATCTTTTGTTTAGACTGCCCGTAACCATGAGAGTCATACAATGTTGCTTCTAACTTTAAACTCTCGATCTCTAATATTATATCTTCAACTTGTTCAGGGCTGGCAAATATTTCTATCTTTTTTAAGCCTGCTTTAATTTTATTTTTAACTTGTACTTTTTCCTTAGATTCATCTATTTCAAAGGGCAAAATTGACTTTTCTGTCATAATAAATATTATAGATAAATAATACAAATAAAGTATTTGTTTATAGAATATTTTATTTATTTATGATTCCGACTCATTTATTGCTTAAAATTTACAATAAACAAGTAACCGGATATTTTTCTTTTTTGTATATAAGAATTAACCATAATTAGCACATTCCAATAGTGCCACATATTCAATGAAAATCATTTATGCAAAAAAGGAGATTTAAAATTTTATGTATATAAATAGATGAAACCATTTGTCTCTATATGTATAATGATATCATGTACACTAATTATTTCATTATTCAACTGCAAAAAGTGGTAATAAATTTAACTTTATTGACATATTCTCGTTTAACAATAACTCTGTGCAACAAGCTAAAGTTAATGTGTTATTATATTGCTTTCACCTTTATAATATACAAAAAAGGAATAAAAATATCATATCTTTTCATTCTAACCTATGCTGACATAATTAAATATTAACAATGTTTTAACCTTTACAAATTTTTATTTTTTCTTATTACTGGTAATTCCTTTTGATTATCGGATTAGATAACGATAAAATAGTTGAGTGCCTGAGTATGGTATATGATTCAGATATATTAAATAGGAACAACTAATCTAATTATTTGACAGATCCAGAACAGCGAAAATTATTCTTTTAAATTTATTAATGATAGAACAGATCGTATTATTGCTACAGCCAGATAATATCATCATTCGTTCTTAGTGGATGTTATATTGTAGCCGCTGTGACATCCACTTAATTTTAACCAATCATTATCACAACTTTAATTAATCTTTTTTAATACTGTATTCTTATAAAAATACCAATGAGAAAAATATATTAATTTTATTTAATTATCTGTTAATGATATTATTATTCATAAAATACTATTTTAATATTGTCAAAACCCTGTTGTGTATCATTAATTACCAGAATTAGTCTAATTTGAAACTAATTAATTTCATAACAGCGAATAAATTTCCAATTGTTTTTATACTATTAATTATCAAGATAACAGAAATGAATGATAACATAATTAAAAAATCTGATGATAATACAATTCACCAAAATAATGAAATTAAAGCAATAGTTTTAGGTTTATTTGCATTGATTGGATTTATTATCCTAGTATATGCAATATTCACTGCAGCAGTAGGTCAGGCGTTAGCAGAAATCGCAGATACAGTATTTGTTGCTGCCCTAATTGGGTCTTTTACTCTAGTCGCTACAATTGTTGGCAGAGGATTACTAAAAAAGTAATTTAAGCCTATCTTATATTTTCGGTTATCTAGTTACTCTTTCAGTATAAAAGGTTAATAATTCAGAGTAACTTAGAATATTTCTCATTTCTTCTATCTCTTGTAACTAAATTCATACAAAAAATATCAATAACTATGACATTGATTATGATATTTTTGTATAATTGGATTAATAATAAAGTTTATTGATTGTTTATTTTTTAATTATATGTTAAATTAATACTCGTTCTGGATTTTATAAATGAGTTTTAAAACTACTAATTATTTTTTCAACTTCTCCAATATTTTTATAAAAATAATTTTCAGATGCTATATATGAAATGTATAATATATTATAATCATTTTTTGATAATATATACAAACCATAAAACTTCATTCCATCTCTCTCAAAACTATACACTATTGAACCTGTGTTCATATCTGAAATTATTACATATTTATTATAACTGAAACCTTCTACCTGTCTGACTTCTTGTAAATCATTTGTTAAGAGATAATTCTGAAATGAATAAGACAAAATGATGTTAAACGATATATTATTTAATGGAGATAAAAAATTTGTTTTATTAGATTCTTTAATTTCTTGGTTAGGCAGTTCTTCATGACGGACTTCGATATAACCTTGCTGCCGATCTGGTTTTTGGATAATTAGATCTATATTTCCTTCTTCAAATCTATGGCCTGGTACAATTGCTTCCCAATCCGAAGGATAGTCTATCGAAAATTTACCAAAAGGATCCACTATAGTAAGAGTTTCATTCTGAGAAAGTGTCTCATTTATCGATGGTATGGAAAATAGAAGAATAGTTCCCATAATCATTTTGAATCTTAGCAAAGGAATTGAGATATT
>JALDXL010000241.1:0-3760 GCA_032155045.1 Nitrososphaerales archaeon | reverse complement strand
CATGCATTAATTAATAAACATCATCTATTTATATAATTCACTCAAATTATAGATCGTCTTTTGTTAATTCTTAAAGTACTGTCTACGACAGTAAAACAAGTCATATTGAAAAATAATATACTTTCAGTTAACATGTAACGAATTTGTTAGTAGTAATCAAGGTTTACAGAAATTAAAATATATCCGATAAATTTTTTTATCAATAAAAATATCACTGTATTAATTGGTCTGGAAGAGAGGTAGAAAAAATTGGAAATCTGAATATGATGACACTGTTTACAAGATTTATGATTGGGATAATAATTTAACAGGATATTTTTATCCATCATATAACATAAAAGGAAAAAATGAAAACGAAGAGGAAGAAATAATAGTAAAAATGAATGAAAAAAAGGAAAGAATAGATGGTGGACATTTGATGATTCCATTTTTAAAATTAAACCTTCTAGATATGGATTATTTGACCATCGATAATACTATTTCCCACTTACAAAACTGCATTCAAAGAGCACTAATGTGGAAGAAATGGATTGAAAACTATAGTAATAAATTTAATTTATCAAGGAGCTTAATTTGCACTTCAAGAGAGGATAGAAATCTTTTAGCAGTATTGTTTGAAATCAAACAAGAGATAGAACTAGATGAGAAAATAATTATAAGAGAAATTACACCTTTGCTTGATCAGTTGCATTCGGATGAATTATTGTAATTTGATAATATTTAAAACCATATAAATGTCTTAAAATTGATTAATATACAATACAATCAATATTGTAAAAATAATAACAATATCGATCATGTTAATGATTTTGGTAAAAAGATACAGCAAGCAAAATAGCTAGATGTAGATCTATCAAATTAGTATTATTCATTTACCGCTACATATAGATGTCTGACTTGGTCCATCATTTATTTAATTCAATATATTCATATTTTTTTAATTCAGTATGATATATTATAATAGATGGAATTTTATTTGATTCATCATTTTGTAAATTTCTGTGAACACTACCAGGATTTAGTATTTGTGTTTTATTGATTTTTCTATTATCTTTTTTATGTGTATGTCCACATATAAAAATATCATAATAATTAGAATGAATTAAGGATCTTTTTAAATCTTCATTTGTTCCATGGTAAATTCCAAATATTTCATTATCTAAATTAATTTCTCCAAAATCACCTTTTAACTCGCCTGCGATTGATTTGAAACTTGCTGCAATCCCCATTTTTTCTCCATCATTATTACCAAGAACACCAACAAACTTTGCATTCTTATGGAGATTTTTGAATTCTAGAACAATACCAGGATAAATATAGTCACCTGCATGAATTACGTAATCTACTCTATATTCATTAAATATCTTTATCGCTTGTTTCACATTAATGATATCGTCATGAGAATCAGATATAACCCCAATTAACATCATGATCAATACACAATACATTAGGTTATTTTTGTGTTATATTATTTTTCCATAAATTATAGTAAAACCATGTAAAAAACAAACTATTAAATAAATTATATACCTTATAAAATATTTTAATGAAAAAACTATTAGTATTTTTTGATTTAGGACAAACTTTACTTGATGAATCAAGGTTTGTTAATTTTTTTGACACAAAGCTCTTAGAATTAATCAATGGATTCGGAGGAAGAATTGACCTACGAAGTTACATTGCATTAAAAAATAACATTATAAAAAACAGACTAATTGGATATGGAGGTATAGATGAAATAATTGTCAATATGTGTAGACTAATTCTTCCGAAAGGTTATGATAAAATAATTTTACAGCATCTTATACCGGTTATAATTTTTGGAAAAAATGAATTAATTTGTCTTGCCAAAGGAGCAAAAAAAATTATAGAATATTTATCAAGCTATTGCGAAATTGGAATAATTTCAAATCAAATAAATGATCCACTGGAACCATTGATTAAAGCAAATATTCTGTCTCTTTTTCGAAAAATCTTCATCATTTCAGGCACAAGTAATTCTAATTCCTATGATAAAGTATTTATTGATGCAATAAAATATTCAGAATTTCCTGTAACCAATTGTATAATGATTGGGGATCGTTTAGATATTGACATATCTCCAGCTAATAAAGTGGGAATGAAAACGATACGAATAACAAATTCTCTTTTTAATTTACAGTCAGCTATAAATAAATATGAAGTTCCAGATTATACAGTAAAAAAATTAGACGAAATTCCAAGAATTATTAAAGCTATTTTACAAGTTTAAAATTATCTATGTTACGATATCATTAATTCTTTCATCTGAAATAGCTTTTTTTATTTCCATGGCAATTCTTCTCCCCACCCCAAATGTATTACCATAATAATATTTAGTATAAGGACTGGTTGTAGATAAGATTGGATTTCCAGGAACACGAAATGAGACATCATATACATAAATATCTAAATCTTTAGTTACAATACTTTGTAGAGAAAATGGTCCGATTAAGCCTGGCGGGTATTCATGCTTTACAGCATTTACAAAATTGTCTCCTATTTCAAATATTCTTTCTAACATCGATTCACGAATACTTGCTGGAGTATGACCAATCTCTATATTTTGTAATTCAATATCTAAATCCAATTGCTGTTTTGCAGTAAGAGAAGTTGTAAAATCATTCAAATTCGTCTGCAATCTTCTTTCGATTCCTAAAAATTCGAGATCATTATTAAGAGGCGAATAAAAAAAGTTAAAATTAAAATAAGTACCGATTATATATTCTTCAATTACAGCAGATTCTAAATCTAATCTATTGATTAATCCATTTTTTATTTTTGTTTCTGTTTTTTGTAAATAATCGTCATATGAACTGACAAAGAAAAAAGCGCGTTCTAACTTTCTTTTTGCTTCTTGTACTTTGACAATGGATGGACCAGAGATATCTCGAGGCTTAAATAATCGTGGATATTTGATATTAGATTTATTTAAAAGATAATACTGATTTTTAGGGACAGTTCTTTCTTCTGCCCTTAATAGATATCGATTACCGAATATAGGTATTAAAAAAATATTTTCTATGTTATCGTATCCAACATAGACAGAAAAGGATCTATGAGCTATCATCAAAACATTTAGATTTTGTAATTTATTTTGAATTTGTGGGTTTATTATATCAATAAACTTGTCTAACACTAATACATTATCAGAAAGTCTTTTGAATCTCAGATAAGGTGTCTCTCTACCTTTTTGACAGATACAAACTGTCCGAATAGATTCATCTACAGCTCCATCCATTACTTCAAGAGCTGAATGACTACCCAAAACACCTATATTGATTTTTGTTATATCATAATTTTTGATAACATCAAATATTTGAGCTGAATTAATCATAACTAGTGCAATTTTAAACGCTTAATAAATTTTTTAGGGAAAAGATAATGTTATGATACTATCTATTTTTCTTTTTGTTAATTTCATTCTCAATTGCTTTTTTCAATTCATCGTTATTTTTATTAGTATAGTCTATTCCTAAAGTTTCAGCAATAGATTCAAGCTTATCACGTTCTACATCGATATTTTCCTGTTTATATTTATCTAAATCTCGTTTAGCTTCGATTTTTGCTTTTTCAAATTCTGCGGTAGCCTTCCCGAATGATTTTGCCAATTCAGGTATTTTTTTTACTCCAAAAAACAAAACAACGATAATTACTATTATAAATATCCATTCAAAACCGAATGGCATTTGCATTAAAAGATTATCGAAAATAATCAAACCCATAATAGGTTATACTATAA
>JALDXL010000240.1:0-3768 GCA_032155045.1 Nitrososphaerales archaeon | reverse complement strand
ATCGCCATCTTCGCCATTTATTTCGTCATCTCCGTCACCTCCACGGATTTTGTCGTCATTTGGAGTACCCTCGATTGAGACTGAAACTTTTGGTGTATCTCTAGAACTACTTTCTGATGCTTCGTTTTCTAAAATTAAGGTAGAGTTAGTCTGAGCATTAATAAGTTGTAAACTGATCAAATTTAAAAACAATATCGTAAAAGATAATAGATATTTAGCCAAGTCTTGTCTGTTAAATAAAAGATTGTTTACAATTTATATATATTTCAACACATTTCTCTTAATAAATTTTCAAAAGTTTATTTCATTCATATTTTTATAGTTTTAATGTATATATTATTGTAGATTCATATATTACAAAATCAGGTATTTACTACCATAACTTCTCTTTAAATTTTATCGAAACAAATTCATGTTATTTTAATTTAATTAACTATTTAATAGAATATAATAGAATTATGTTACCTAAGATTATTTATAAATTTTGTATAAAATTCCATCACTAAAAGACAAAACATATAGAAAACCATCTTGTCCGATCTTAATATCTGAGATTGAATTAAATCCTTTTCCAAAGATTAGTGCTTCAGCTTCATTCTTGCTATCTATAACCCTATCTAAAAGGTTTTTATCTTTTGGTTCGATTAAATTATTGTCTCTCTTTTCATTCAATGATAATAAATATAAATCCCCTTCGTTAAAATCTCCCACTATCAATTTTGAATAATATTGTTTACCTAACTTTGAAGAATTAATAAATTCTAGATCAGTTAAAGCTACAGGATCCCTCCAGCTTATCTGTGGATCAGAATAGAGTAAGAATTTGGCAATTTTTGAATATTTTCGACTGAATTATCATTTCTAGAAATAGGGCCCATAAGTTGAATCCATCCACTATTGAAACTTGGTTTTACTACATTAATCTCGTCATACTCGCTAGGTCCGTTCTCTGTATCCCATAAAGTTCCAGCAATAGGATCTATTGTAATGCCAAAACTATTTCTTATACCAAAAGCAAAATATTTTGATGTTTCAAGGTTGGTATAAAATGGATTAGTTTGAATAGAACCTCCATCATCAGCATTTATCCTAAATATAACACTGTATCATCAGGTTTGTCTTTTGAATCTATATTTTGTAAAATCCCTCTATGGTTTAGATCACCTATTACAACAAATAAATTATCACTAGCATTTGAGTTAATAATTTTTTCTAATACTAGTTTGCCACCATTGTGATTGGGTCCAGGTAAAGCAGGTAAATCGAGCAATAGATGTTTATTGTTTAATTCATATCCATTCAATGAAAATTTGTATACTCTGTTTCTGAGAAAATTATCGTTAGCTATCTCCGTTAAAAAGAGAAATATATTTTTACCATCAGTTTCAATACCTAATAGCCCTCTTTCATTTTTATCATCTACTGAAAACTGATGAATTTGTTGTTTTTCTACGGATTGGTTTGATATCAATTGTAGATTTCCTTCTTTTTCTATAATTAAAATATAATTATTCACAAAAGCCATTCCAGTTCGATTTTCCAATCCTTCTACAATTACCTCAAATTTAATATTAAGATCAGTAAAGACAGGTTCTGCTGATATATTTTTAGCTATTAATGAAATACTTAAAAAAAAGAATATATGAAAAATCGAGCCTATCAGATAATCGTAATGTCTCAATATAGTTACTTCTTAATGTCTATTTATATTTATTGAGAATCAGTTTGAGTCAAAGTTAAAATAAGCATTACTTTATTTAACATAATCTTTCATACATTGACTTTTTTGATCAGTTTGATTAAACGATCAAAACAAAATTATTAAATACTATTTATATTGAAATTACTTAAGATATTATTTGTTGTGACCGAGAAAGAGGATAATTCTTCATCAGATAAACTAAATAAAGATAAAGAATTCCTTAGCGCAAAAAACGACTTGGTTTTTCAAGAAAAAAAACGTATTGTATTAACCTCTATTATTGCATCTGCTTGTCTAGCCATACTTAAACTTGTAATTGGATATTCAACTAACAGTCTAGGAATTCTTTCAGAATCGTTTCATTCAGGACTAGATGTTTTAGCAGCACTAATGACTTTTTATGCAATCAGAATTGTAATAAAACCTCCAGATGCAAAATTTACATATGGTTATGCAAAAATCGAAAGTTTTTCCAGCTTAACTGAAATAATATTACTCTTTCTTGTTGCCGGGTATATTTTTTATGAAGGGCTTGAAAGAATTTTTATTAAAAGTATAGAACCTGAAATAACATTTTTCTCGTTCGCAATCATGATTATTTCTATAATAGTAGATTATTGGAGATCAAAAAAATTATTTAAAGTAGCGAGAAAATATGGTAGTCAGGCTATTGAAGCTGATGCTTTACATTTTAAAGCTGACATGATCTCTTCCTCAATTGTTATTGTAGGATTAGCAGTTGTATTACTTTTGAATATACCGAATGCTGATGCATATGCTGCTTTAATTATTGCAAGTATGATAATTTATACCTCCTTAGGTTTAGGAAAAAGAACGTTAGATGTTCTTTTAGACAAAGCTCCCAAAGGCATTAATCATATTATCATGGAATCAGTGTTAGGGTTAGAAGGAATAGACAAAGCTCATGATATTAGAGTCAGAAATGTTGGTTCCAAATTATTCATCGATCTTCATATAGAAGTACCACGAACATCGACTAATGATAAGGCACATAAAATCGCTACTAGTGTTGAGAACAGAATAAAACATGTAATACCGAACTCTGATGTTTTGGTTCATGTTGATGCAATTGAAACTGAATCAGAAACTATAACTGATATAATACGTTTAATTGCATCTGAAACGGAAGGAATTAAAAATGTTCATTCAATATATCTTTCTCAACTACCAGAACATATAGAAAAACTCCCTAACAATAATTTTCCTAAAAAGAAATTTACTAAGATGAATAGTATGTCCGTGAATCCAGAATTTATTAATAATATTAATCTAGAAGATAAAAATATAAACAGATTATTACATTTATATCTTGATGTCCAAGTCGATAGTGGTTTAGAACTTAGAACTGCACATAATCTAATTGAATCATTTGAATTAAAAGTTAAAGAAGAAATTCCAATTATTAAAAACATTACTACACATATTGAATTTGAAAATGAAGAGAAAAAAATTATTGGGATTGAAAAAGAAGTGAATTCACTATATATAGAAAAAATTCGCAAATCATGTTTTAAAATAAATGGTGTTGTGGATTGTAAGGATATCGGAATAGTAGATATTGGGAAAGAGCAACATATTACATTAACAATAATAATTCAATCTTCTCTCCCTAATGACCTCACCGTTTATGATGCCCACCAAATTGCTACTGATGTACAGCAAATGGTAATACATGATACCGGAGCTACGAGAGTCGTTGTGCACACAGAACCATTATAATTTTTTTTTGTATTTATCAGGCTCTTTTAATTTAAAATGTTATTCACTTATTCTTGTAACTGAATAATGAAATAATTCTCAAATGTTGTATTATTGTACATTGAATCAAAGAATTGTATCCAGTTATATACATGAAATAGATTATATTCATTTTGTATGCATGGCTAATAGTTATTAAAATTCTATTCTATCTTTTAAATACTGATTGACCCGTTCCACTAGATTTTTCTCTATTGAAGAATGTAAATAGTGCTTTAACTTCAGTATATTGCATGCTTGGTCATACCATGTTCCACCATCTGTAAACACTGTATGTTTTCCATATT
>JALDXL010000239.1:0-3793 GCA_032155045.1 Nitrososphaerales archaeon | reverse complement strand
AGATTAGGAATTGTATAAATGACTAGTTCTCTAGAATCTTTTTCAGTAAACACTTTTCAGAACTGCTATATAAAATCATTTATATAATATCGGTTGGAAGTTCATCGTTTGCGTTCATTAGCTCCATTGCAGTCGGTGAGCTTCCAACTAGATCACTACACCAATTATTCTAGAACATTTTTTTTAAAATCGTCCTCAATTAAATTAATATAAATAATAAATGATGTGCAAAGGTACAAACCTCTAATAAAACTTCTAAATTAATTTATCATTTCAATAAACTATTCTTTTCCAAGATCTAATGTACCATTGTCTGTTGGTGCAAATGAAAGATACTCTTCATTATTTTGACTTTCATTGAACTTTTCTTTAAGCAATATTTCACAATTTGGTTCAGATTTATCTCCTTGAGTTGAATTGAAATTCAAAACTACATCCAGTCCTTCTCCACAATTAAATATATCGGTACTCCGACTTCCAACGAGAAGATCATTTCCCTCCTCGCCAAAGAATTTGTTTAACTCATCAGAATTTTTTGGACCAAAATCTCGAATCCAGTCATCGCCTGTTCCACCATAGAGTTCATCACTTCCGTTATAACCCATTATTATATCATCTCCGGGACCACCAATAGCTATATCTTTTCCATGATCAGTATTATTTAAAACATCGCTGGATATATCCCCAATAATCGTATCTGCGCCTTCAGCCCCTAAAATAATATCATCACCAGCCATTCCACGCAAATAGTCATTTCCAGTCCAGCCATAAATTATATTGTTATTATCATTTCCAGTAATTTCATCATCGGTCTCATCACCAGTACATACTAATACATTTTCATTACACCAGTATTTTAGCGCATATACATGATTATTTTCTAAAAAGAAGCCAACAGTAACTGAAAAAGTTAAAGCTATTGTCAATGATATAACTTTTAAATGTTTCATTGTTACTTTCTAGTTTTTTAGATAAATAAATGATTCGAAGAGAAAAGATAGATGTAAGCTTCTAAATAACAAGTTTGCAATCTCGTATATAAGTTTGAACAACTTATATTAATTTTAGTTAAATTTAAGAAACAGATTCCCCAATTTGTTAAATGGCAAATATATTTTTGTAATTACCTCATAATAAATTAAATTGACCGATTTAAGTTGTTAAATGCGAAAGCTTCTAAATAGCTTATTATCATTATATACAAGTCTTTGAAAAATTATAGATATGATAAAAATAATGATGATACTATCAAGAGTAATAATAATAAAGTATTGGATATTTTATCAGAAATAGAAGAAATTGCAAAAAAGAATTCTCTTCCATCTATCGGTCCCATAAAGGCAGAAATTATAGGTGAAATTATCAAGAGATACAAGCCTAAAAAAATATTGGAAATAGGCACTTTGCATGGATATTCAGCTATTGTAATGGCAAATTTTCTATTAAATGTAGATAACAATGATGATGATAATAGTACTAGAAATTACCATACTGCTAATAGTGAAATCATTGTTACATGTTTGGAAATAGATATGAATCTTGCAAATATCGCAAAAGAGAACATAGAAAAAGCAGGATTATCAAATATGATTGAAATAATTACTGGCGATGCTTTGGAGATTATTCCTAAACTAGATAAGAGAGACAAATTTGACATGGTTTTCATAGATGCAGTCAAAAATCAGTACCTTGCTTATCTTCAACTTTTGGAAGAAAATGACTTGATGAATAAAGAAATGACAGTTGTAGTTGCTGATAACGTTTTGTTATATGAGGACGAAATGGAGGATTATTTAGACTACGTTAGAAATTCTGGTCGGTACAATAGTTATACAACAGAAACTACTCTAGAATTTACAAAAAATGTTAAAGATGCTATTGAAGTGAGTATAACAACAAATATAGTTTGAGTCAATGTTAGCATAATAATAATTCATCAAAACAGGGCTTATTACCAACCCCCACAAATTAGTTTTTACTGTATTTGCTATCGCAACATATTATTATTATAGATCATTATTAATTTAAGACAAGAATAATTCTATTGCAACAATATGTTTACATTTGTTTAGTTTAAATACAAAATCAGGACAGGTACAGGTCTTGTTTTCTATATCTACACTATAATACTTGTTTCCTTCCTTACCGCTACTTTTAACCTTAAATAATCTTTTTGTTTCTCTTTGATTTTTATTGAAATTTTCTTTATTTTCTTCATTATTTTCTTGTTGTTGTTGTTGTTCTTTTTTTAATTCAACTATCATAGGTTCGAATAAGGTAGATTCTATTATGTTGTATGCCTTTTCAAGTCTTTTTCCTTTCACTTCATTTCGTAATTCTTTTGAATTTTGGATATTGTCATTAAGAATTAATGTTTCATTTATTTCTATGTTATCATTATTATGTGTATATCCTCTATCTCCTTTATTTGATTGCTTTTCTGTATCTGTCTCTATAGCCTTCTTCACGATATCATGTATATTATCATCTTTAGTATCGGATACATATATTACATAGATTAATGCAAGCTCTTTACCTTCATGTTTTCTTACGACTCTACCTATTCTCTGTATGACCTGATTTATATTGGATGTAGTAGCTAAAATAATTTCTATTCTAACCTGCGGTATGTCAAATCCTATTTCCAAGGTGTGCACGGATAAGAGTGGATAAAACTCTTTCCCCCACTGATTCAATATCATATGTCTATTTCTAGAACTTGTGTTACTATCAATTATCATCGCTTTTGTACCTTGAGACTCTAACATATCTCTAAGTTTAGTAATAGAATCAATAGTTTCACTAAAGATCATGATTTTTTCATTTGGGAATTTTTTTGTTATCAGATTTATTGCAGATAACAATTTATTTTCTGCACTACTTAACAATAGTTTTCTTTTTCTTACATTTAAAAACCATGCCTTTGCCATCCCACTAGCAAAGCCTCCTTTTCTTAACAACAATTTCATAGACTCAGGATCATATTTTTTAAAACGATTTGATATTTTCTTTATTTTGCTAGTATATGTTTCATAGTCATTTTGTTCTTTTTCTGTTAGATTGACCTTTACAGGAATAACTATTGGTTTTGCAAGTCTTTTATCATTAATTGCCTTCCTTATAGGATATCTTTTTACCGGAGGCAATAGTGTAAGTATTGTATTGTATTTAGATAGATCTTTTTCATCAAGGGTTGCGGTAAGACCAAGAATAGCTTTTTTATGATCCTCTATAACTACATCAAATATCGTTCTAAATACTTTTGCTGAATCTCTTAGCAAGTGTATTTCATCAAAAATTATCATATTAGATCTTCTGATAATATCTAGATTTCTAACTACACTTTGGTAAGTACATACTGTTATTTCTCTTATCTCTTTTCTTTCACCAAAATACGAGCCTATTTTTTCGTTGGATATACCATATGATACAAGTCGTTTGATGTTTTGTTCGATTAAAATAATTCTGGGTACAATTAAAAGAATGTTCAGAAATGTAATAGGACGGGTAGAAGATGACGAAGATGATATAATTGCAAATCTTTTAGCACACTCAAGAGCTATTTCAGTCTTCCCAGTCCCAGTACTATATAGTATTGTACCTCTAAAGTTATTGTCAATCCATGCGGTTACTGCTTCTGTTTGATCATCCTTGAGGGAAAAAGGGAATTTTAAATGAGAAATAGCTGGTATTGATTCCACCATACTGATATTTACTTTAGAAAAATATAATCGATCAGTTCTTATAAATTAATAATAAAATTAAATTAAATTAATTATCTTCTTTTTTTATG
>JALDXL010000238.1:0-3823 GCA_032155045.1 Nitrososphaerales archaeon | reverse complement strand
TTTTGTATTTTCTACAGTAACTAACTCGGCATTTGCACAAGCAGAAAGTATGAATCAATCTATGAATGATCCCGGTGCTAACTCGATTCAAAGTACAACTGATGTGGATCAAAAATTAAATCAAACTGGTGAAGCAATGCAAGGTAATGCTAGCGAAGCCGGAGAAAACCTTACTGAAGGAGCTAAACAACTTGGCGCTAATATTACTGAAGGTGCCAAGGATGTAGTTGGAAGTATAGGAAAAGGATTAGAGAACTTGGGAAAGTAAAAATAACTTAATTCAATTTTGCCATAATATTTTTTTTATTTTAACCAAATAAATGTTAGGTAAATAGTATTGAGTGGTTTATTATATTTAACATCATTTTGTACCCTTATTTAAATTACATATTTTTCGTTTAAAAGTTCATTTCAATAATCTATCTAATGCAGTAAGAATACATACGACGAATCCTTTCAATTACACTGCTTCCGTAAATATTAATGCAGATATTCTTTTGTTCTAAATTGGATATCCTAGAATTATTTTAATGATGATGTTTTGAATATTTCATGGTATTGATAATAAATATAGCCATGTTTGATTTTATTTATATTCATAGATTAACCGAATTTTTGATATTGAAAATTATAAGTAGTATTTAAAGAATCAACAACTTTAGGTGAATAGAGAAAAAAAAGAGAATATAACAACGACGCTGCTGTATTCTATTTCTTTTTATGAATCTATATAAACAGTCTTAAGACGAAGAGAATTAAAATCAGTATAAAATAAAACTTTAAATAACTTCAGATTAAATTAAAGAAACCGATTTCCTGTACGACAACAATAATTCATATAAAAAAGAATTATTGTCCAAATGGTAATGGCAATTTTGTTGCTACTACAATATCTGAGGGCCTAGGGTCTAGGTCTTTAACAGGTTCAGTAGTGACAAAAAATACTGTATAGGTATAAGGATTTACCATAGTTTGATTTATGGCAAGCGTACTGTTATTGTCTCCTCTAAATTGACCTACACTTAATCTATAACTCGATTGGTCTCCCTTGTCTTCAAACCAACCTTCATACACTTTACTTTTTGCGGGTGGTTCATTCATTTTAGCAATACCACTAACTGTAGAATTATTAAAATCTAAGTCAAAGCTACCTTTTTTATCACCACCATACAAATTATCAGCAGTAGGGGTAGTCAAGTCTAAAGATATACCTGAATTCTGATTTCTTTGTTGGTGTTGTAATTGTTGAGAGTCTGTTTGATTCTTACTAACATCAACGTTGATAATTTCTTTTGCTAATCCATATTCATATTCACTAATAAGATTAGAATGACAGCTTTTGCTGTGTCCAAGATTTATAAAATAATCTTGTGATTCTACACTTGATAAAGGCACCATTCCATCATTAGGTTTGGGAAGTTTAGAGAATCCTGCTTCTTCTATAGGTAGAAAACTTGTTACCTTACAATTCCCTTCTTCAGGATTCCAATCACTTGCAATAGTATAGTATTTTGTGTTTGGATTCCTATTTACTTGTGTGGCTGCTGCGCCAGGTCTTAAATCATATACAGCAGGTTTACAGTCTTCACTTGATTCTGCTAATGGTGAACCTGCATTTGGTGTTCCAATCATAATAAGATTTGCCACATCCTTTGTATTGTTAGCCAAGTATACTCTTGCATCCAATCCTCCTTTGCTGTGACTAACAATGTTCACTTTATTCTGTCCTGTTTTGTCTTTGATTTGTCCAATTATTTTTGATAATTCTTTTGCATGTTGTGCAGCTGACCCACATTTATCATCTGATTGTTTAAATGTTATAGGATAAGCAGAAATATTTTCCTTTTTGAGCAAATCTACCCATTTATTCCAAACAGTAGCATCTGCCATATAACCATGAATCAAAAGAACAGGAAGCTTAGTAGAATTGATGTTAGTAACAGCATTTGTATTATTATCATTGGCACTAGATTGACTGTATCCCATTTCAATTATTCTATAAAAATCCTTACTGCTACTATTACTACTACTACTAATTATCATTAATATTACAATTAAACCTGTAGCAATAATGGTTGATGATAGAATTCTATTAGTATTTATCAATGATATACAGTAGCATCATATTTTATTAGTATTACATAGTCAAAATGAAGTTTTTTGCAATATGTGTTTTTATTATTAAAAGACAGTGGTAATAATTTCATGTATTAGAATATTATTAAAGTTGTATTTCGTTTATATTATTAGGAACTTATATTTTTTATAGTTTGAGTTTGAATTTTAGCTTTTATTGTATCCTTAAAGTTTTGTAAATTATTAGAAATTGCTCTCAGATGATTTTTTTGTCTAGAGTTTTCCCAAAAATTGTAAGTTCACTCATGTCTTTTATCCCTTCATTTTTATTGCGAACGGTCTTCTAGAAATTTCAAAACATTTCGCAATTGTGATTATAAAATTACCATTTTACCTTTTTTTTATCTTCTAGGACAAATATTTTATTTATTTATTTATTTATTTATTTATTTATTTATTTAATATTTCTCTCACCCAAAATGATTCCTACCACAGCAAAAGACCCAATAATTATTCCAACGACAACAATATTTGCTACTAATGTGAATGGCTCTCTAAATATTATAATAAATATGGAATATACAAGGATAATAAATCCAATGAGTGTAAATAATCCTATAACTATAGATATATTTTTATCATTTTTTATCTCTTTTATATATTCATTAAACTTAAATAAATTACCAACCATTGTCAATATTAAATGTAACAAATAATATAAAACAAGTTAAGATTATTGTAAAAGAAACGTTCGACTAATTTACTTTGTATTGGATATTTCCTTTCGCATTAGCGGGTAAACATAATCCTGTCGGAAATAAAACATTTGCTATCAATCAAACAATAGTTAATCCATATACATATTCTGTATTTTTTGTCACTGCTGAGCAAGAAAACGACCCAGATCCTAATCCATCTAGTTTAGTTGTAGGTACAGATTCATTATTATTTATCTTGTTGGTATTTTTCACCTTTTTTTACCTCTTTTTCTATGTTATAATAATCTTTTTGAGATATCCATTGCTTTTTCCTAAAGAATATTATTAATATTGTAATGATTATTATCATAAATATTATAATTAAACCTAAACCTGAAGGTACAATAAGGAAATTATTCAAATCTACTCCATTCATTCCATAAAAACCTGTGATAAAAGTTAATGGCAACAAGATAACTGAAAAAATTGTTAATGTTTTCATAGTGTCATTCATTTGCAATGATATGTATGCAATATAAAGTTCCCTTATAGAGTTAATTGTATCTTTATGTGATTCTATTAAATCTAGTAATTCGGTTATATTGTCATAAATAATTTTCAAATATTTTATTTCTTTTTGTTTTTCCTTTTCTGTTTCTTTTTCTAAATAAAGAAGAAAGTTGGTTATCTCTCTCGTTTTCCAAAAGTATCTTCTCAGAATAATTAATTGACGTGATAAACCTTCCAGATCCACTAAAATTTTTTTTGAGGGATTATACAAAGACTTTTCTTCCAAATCTGTCATAGCTATTTCTATTGCTGTAAGTACATGTTCGTATTCCTCGACAATTCTTGTCAAGATATTATAAAATAATATTTTAATAGATGATTCAATTACTGTTTTATCATTTTCAAAGATTTGGTGTATTTGTCGTTTTAAATTCATTTGATTTGAATGAATTGTTATTAGCCAATTTGTACCAATAAACAAGTAGACTGCTTCTGTTTCAATTGCTTGCAGGGTTTTGAACTTTATATTCAATAGTATT
>JALDXL010000237.1:0-3834 GCA_032155045.1 Nitrososphaerales archaeon | reverse complement strand
TTGTTCAATATTGAACTATAGAATATTGGTTAGCTATGATAGTTTCTACAGAGCCCTTAATAATAAACCGATAGTCAAATACAAAAAATAACTGAAGAAATAACTTTATTAAATTCAATCTAAAATTTTTATCATTGAAGATTATAATATATAATCTCATTCTAATTCTGGGATTTATCATCACAATGTCAATAAATTCTGTTTTCGCTGATTCTGATTTTGTCCTTAAATTAATTAATGTAAACACAGTTCCTATGATCTCAAATTTAGAAATAGATGGTGAAAGTGTTCAAGAAATATGTCCACTAGACAAATGTAAATTAGAGTTTATTAATAGTTCGTTTCATCCTCCTAAGTCTAACAATATGACAATTGTTCATACTATTAATTTTAATTTAAATGATAACATTACCGATGTTGATTCTGTTTCTCTAAAAAAGGACTACTCTGAGAAATTTAGTGAAATTATGAGTTCCTGTGTAGTTTATGATATTATTGAGAATAAAGAACAAAAAATTTATTTTTGTAGCGATAAAACTAATAGTATTATGAGAAATTCTGATTCTAAAACTTGGTATTATGATTCTATTGGAATTTATGATGCTATTAAGAATACTTATACTGTAAAAGGAGATTTAATAAGTAATTCTACAAATTAAAAATCAAATAAACTAGGATATCTAGCTATATTCTAAAAATAATTTACTAATAGAATTTTGTACCATTTCAATTGAGCACGCCAAAAATTGATTAATTATTCTATACTTGTCATACTTTTTATTTCTAATACGTTTCTAATAAAAGAATCTAAATATAGGATAGAAGAACCTTACTACAAGGATGATTTCACTCTTGATTATCTAAAGTTAAATATGAATATGAAACCATTTGCTAAAAGGTAAATACAGTGATAGTGATGCACAAGAATTACCAGAATGTGAAAAATAAAGAAGTCAATAAAGGATAATGCAAAGACGAGAGATATGATTATGTATACAAGATAAAAATATTGTATTATCAATTGATAACAATATCAAAATTGGAGTAGATATTACTGTTGATGATGGTAATGAAATAACAATAGAACAATTAGGATGTAAAGAATATTTCACAGATAATCTACCTCTAGAACAATTAAACGCCGTCAATAAATTTCTTGTAATTCTAGAATCTGTCAAATTAATTTTATAAATATGAATTATAGGAATTTTTGTTTAGTCGAACTGATAATTAACATTGTTAATCAAGCAATAAATACTTTGTATTTAGCAAAATAAATAATGAGTATAAATTCAATATATTCTTCAATATCCCTATTATTTCCTTTATCTCTCGTAACTATCGAATCATTAAATTTTACTAATATTCAAACCGAAGATTATCACTTTAGAAACAAAGAGACATACACAACCTATTATGATACCAGCATTAATCTTTATATCTCTAGTATTCTTTCTTGATCTACCTATCATAAGACTACAAAGTATTAGGTATTGTTATTAAAAAAGAAAAATCAAATGGATTCACAAATTTTTCAAATTACTTTATTTTTTTTATTCTGTTTCTTTTTTGTTTTATGATTCTGGATTTTCATGAAATATATTCACAAGAGTTAACTCGAATGATAGATATCTGTTGTACATGGGGAACCGAATTAAAAGATGGTACATTGACCTATAATATAAAAAAAGAAAGTAGTTATGATGAAAAAATTGTAGATTCAGCATTTTCTGAATGGGAACAAAATTTAAATGATATTCAATTTAAAAAAATTAAAAATAATAGAAATGCAGATATAGAAATAAAATTTAAAAAAATTAGTACAGACCAAGAGGGTGGTCAAGCTGTAATTTATTTTGACAATAAAGGATTTATTGATAATGTAGAAATTTCAGTTTCGAAAATATCAAATGGGGTGAATCTAAGTAGTAGACTTATAGGACATATAACTAAACATGAAATTGGTCATGCACTTGGATTAGGACATTCACAATTTCCGAATACTTTGATGTATCCAGTTGTAGATGAAGCAATTACAACACTATCTAAATGTGAAATAGATGCTGTAAAAGATGCAAATAATTGGAAATTTGTCAAGAATGACCAAAAACCAAAGATGATAAAACAAAGTGTATATGTATGTACTTAAAATAAAAATTAAATGAAGGCATTAATGAAAAATGGATAATAGGAATATTATATCTTATTCTACGATTATTCCTTTGAGAAATATTTGCCGAATAATTGCTAAAATAAAAGCACAGCAAATAGAACCTTTACCACATTTTAGTCATGAAGCATTATTCTTTCAAAATAACGCTATAACCACTGGATTATTAAATAATACTAAAGAAGCAAAGATAGATCTGTTTAGTGGTATATTTTTATACTTTAATAATGAAGACACAATAAAAATTGATTTGACGTCTGAAAATGTTAAAGACATAAATAACTTTTTTAAATTTAATTTTGGAATAACCTTGAACAAAGAAATTACTAATTTGAATAATGAAGAATTAAAAAATTATTTTAATTTTATATCAAAGGCTAATCTTAGCTTGGAAATATTTCGAATGAGGTTGAATAAAAAATTTACTTTTGTACATCTATGGCCACATGGCTTTGATCTATCTGTAGAATGGTTTACTGGCTTAGTGGATCAGCAAGTAGGAGTTGGGATATCCCCTGGAGAAGAAAATATTGTATTACCTTATCTATACGTCAATCCTTATCCATTCAATCCTAAAATCAAAGAACAAAAATTACCATTAGGAGAATGGTATGATAAATCATGGAAGGGAATAAAAGTAGACTGGAATGAGATTTCGTACAAAAACGAAAAAGAAGTTGCCGATATTATTACTGAATTGTTTAAAATATCATATAGAAATTTTACTAAATAATATGATTATCTTATGAGAATCTTCATCAACTTTTTAATAATTATTAATATTACTATAATGATAAGTAAATTAACTTAGTCCAGGATATTTCAACCCGGACTCTGATTAAATAGATAGATGGATTTGAATGCTTAATATTTTGGAACATAGACGATAATCATTCTTCAATATATTTTATTTTAGTAATGATAACAGTATTACTCTAATATTAAGAAATTTAGAATTAATAGTAATAAATGACTATAATCGTTAATTATGCTATTCTTATTGTAATTGTAATTTTTTTAAAAAATCAAACGAAAACAACTTTAGATTCAAAGAATCTTAATCCATGATCATTTTTATCCATATTTTTTTGAATTTCCTCCATCTTCTTTTTGGCTCTGTTAACTTAAAAGATTAATACCTCCTTTATTAGAAGAAGATTACTCTTTGTTATTATAGTATTATTGTACATTGATACAAATAGTTCTATCCAATTATACACATGATCAATATTGCAATCACCATTTTCTTTCTTGCAAGGATAATAATTATCAAAAGACTCAGTTCTGTCGTTAAAATATTGCATTACTCTTTCAATCAAGCTCTTTTCCAGGGGTGTATGTATATAGTGCTTCACATTGAGTACTTTGCAAGCTTCTGGATACCAAGTACCGTTATACGAATAAACACTATGTTTGCCATATTTTACTATCAATGATTGCAGAAATTGTCTAGCAACAAGCATATTTCTACTCTCAGAAATGTGTATTCCAAGTATTGTTTTATGCAAAGGTTCTATTACTATCCATAACAAATAGTAGTGTTTCCAGCCAATCTGAATAATAGTTTCATCAATTATGAAGGCAGAAATTCTCTTTCTCTTATAAATATGATATTGACTAAATTTCTGAATCCAATTCCATATAGACACGTAACTCCTTTTCTT
>JALDXL010000236.1:0-3841 GCA_032155045.1 Nitrososphaerales archaeon | reverse complement strand
AAAATAAAATAATAGATATGTTTTCAAAATTTGAAGATGAGTATTTTTGATATGAAGTGCAGTAATATAATATAATAATAAAATTTATTACCTGAACGATTCTTTTATTATTTTTTAAATTATTTCTTATCTGTAAACGGTGAGTTTCAGGAACTATTATAAACATTGCATAGATAAGATAATAGAGGTTATAGCAATAACATCGAAAGCGAGTAAATTATAAAATCCATTTACTAATAGTTTAATTATTGAGACTCTAAACCTTAAAAGTTATTTAGAACTATGATATATTATTGTATTTATACTATACGATAATTGAGAATCAAGTTATTCTTAATTTTAATGTTGAATATCATACGATGAAAAACGAGATAGGTACATAACAATAAAGGTGGATGTTCTATTTCTGAGAAATTTAAGAATCAATTACTAGAGTTAGGACATACACATCTAAATCCATTTTGTTAAATTAACAGGTCCGAGAGAACTATCTAATGTGTCAGTGGTAGTCAGTCAAACTACAAGATAGATTCAAATGAAATAGTAAAAACATATTATCGTTAACCAAAATATGATAATAATAAATATTATAGATGATTAATTATAAAAACAATCTTTATTTTTAAATATCTTATCTTTATGTAACATAAATCATAATTAAAATAACATCAAATATATCTAAAAATATATCTAAAAATATATCTAAAAATAATCCTAAATTTCTATATTAGTTACAAATTGGTAGCGTATTAAGGTTATGGTTATATATTTGTAATTACTCATTATATTATGAGTAATGATAAAGACTCTTCTATAACTACAGGTGCTAAAGAAAATAATTTAGATACGGAAGTAAGTGAAACAATCAATGCTGACGGAAGTGTTACACTAGCAGAACAAGAACAAGAAGAAGAAGAACAATCACAATTGGAAAATAAATCGAAAGAATTACAAAATTATTCAATCTCAAAAAATAATATTCCTTCTTTTAAGAAAATATTAGTTACTGATGATGGAAAGGATATATCACAAGCGCTTAATTATGCTGTCTCTTTATCTAATTCTACCGGAGCAGAATTATTTATAATACGTATATTACAAGATATGGAAAAATATGGAGATATATCATTTGGAGGTTCACAAGAGAGATCACAAATAGATAATCAACAACATGACTTTCATAGAAAAATCAAAGGGGATGTAATAGATGCTATGGAAGAAAAAATAAAGAAATGTCAAGAAGCTGGATGTAAGAATAAAGTTTCTTATAAATTTCTAATGGGTAATGTAGTTAATGAAATAGTGAAAGAAATTAACAATAATGACTATGATTTGGTCGTTATGTTATCTTCTCATATAGATTCATGGTTTAGTTCGTTATTTAGTGATGTCAGAAAAATAATGAATCACATTAGTAAACCTGTTTTGATAGTACAATAAATTCAAATTATTTTTTTCTTCAAGTATAATAAAATCTTGTAATTAAGGTATACCCCTATACAATGGTATTTTATTAACCAAAGCTATTGTGATAGGAATCATGATATATAGAATAAGATATTCTATGTTACATACAGAGATTACATAAATATAAAAATATATAACAATAACTAAAGTTATTAGCCACAACTCTAACATTATATTATGAGCGATAAATCTGAAAGAGATAAAAATAGTGACCAATCTGAAAGAGATGAAATGAGGGAAGAAACTCATCATCTAGAAGATGATAAACAAGAGGAAGAAGATGATAAATTGGAAGAAGAACAATATGAAGATGAATAAACCGCCACTATTTAAGATTGAGTTAATTACGGTTCGTTATATCAAACAATAATATTCTAAATTTTTATTTTCCCATATCTCTTTCCTTGTTATCTTATCATCTATCTTTCAATTTGTTTATGTTTATCAATATTTTGTATTCGTTTATTTTAAACGATTTTTTATTTTATAGGTTATTTTTATTTATTGTAAAATTATTGGTTTATTCGTATAAAGAAGAAACTTTCTATATCAGTTTTTCATCAAGATATGTTTTACAACAATTATCTGAACAAAATGACATAATACCCATAGCTGAACTGGAATATTTTACTCCTTCAACAAGATTATTAAACTCCTTCTTACATGAGCTACAATTCAAATACATTTAAATAATTTTACCTATCGAAGTATAAATTCATTGTTTCTAAAAAAGTATTTTCTCAAATTTTCTAATTGTCATACAGGCCGATTAATCTGAAACAAAAAATATTCATATAGAAAATTATTCTAACTTCTTTATTATACTATAATGTATAGAAAAGATTAGATGTTTGAAATTCATCATTTTTTTTATGCTATATGATTTTTTTTGTATTGATATTGTTGGTTCTTCAAAAGATACTAAAAAACAGAATGATAATATCAAAAAATTACTAATTGTAATTAAAGATTTCTTATCTTCTTTTGAAAAACAAATACAGACTGTATTTACAGGTGACGGAGTTATCATCTGGTTTAAGGAAGATTCTTTATTACCTCTTCAGCTTGCATTAATAATCCATAGGGAATTTCCTCAAATGAATGTAGGAGAATCATGTTTAGGATTGAAAATAGGAATTGCAAGAGGAGATGCAATTGAAATTGATACTGCTAAATCATTAGTAGGTATACCTGTTTGGGGGAATGGACCAGCGATAGTTAGAAGATTATGTGAGCTTTGTGATGAAGGTCATATTCTATTGGATCTCAGTGCATATGAAAGCTTTAGTACTAAACACAAAAAAGAGTTAGAACTTTTTTTATCGTCGCAAATAATAAGTAAATTCTTTCAGGATTTAGGTGAATATTTTGTTAAACATCAAAAGCCTATACATGTAGTTAATTTTTGTAATAGTATGTCCAATGATTCGGTACCTATTTTTGGAAATAGTAATTTTCCAGTAGATAAACGAGGAATGATTGATAGAATCAATATTAATTCTGAATTATCTAGACCATTTGATACTTTTTTCGAGTATGAAGGTATTGCATTAAAAAATAAAATAGATCGGGGTCACAAAATAGTTTTACTAGATGAATCAATTAAAAATATGTATCATTCACTTTTCCAATATGCTACCAACTATGATTCTATAAATACAATATTGCCAAGTACGTTTATAAAATTACAGTCAAATATATCATTATTAAATTACCAGGCAAGATTAAGGAGAAAGTCAATTAAAGATAATGTAGATTCAAAAAGCGTTAGAATAGTTATAATGGAAAAGTATCGTATAGAAAAAGATTGGGAGAATCATAATACTAGAGATGCCTGTATAGATTTTCTTGATTGGCACAAAGATTGGGGAGTTACGTTATTATAGATTGAACCATATTTTGCTAATGACCTTAGAAGAAATATTGAGGAAGCTACTACTTTTCAATTTAAAAGTATGGAGATTGGTTTGTGGAAAGATAAATATCTTCTTCAATTCGGCGAATATCAATTTGATGACAAAAAATATGATGACAGAAGATATAATATCTGGATTTCAGGTTCCAACACTATATCTTTCGCTAACTGTGAGTTACTTATTAATACAATACTTGAACATAATGAAATTTATCAAATAAAATATGACGATGATAAACAAAAACCAGAGTTTATTAAATGGAACCACAACTATTGGAAACCAACCTTTACATAAATAATTAAATTCTAGGTTTAGGTATATTTCAAATATCTTAGTTGTATATAAAGGATGGTGAGTAAAGTATATTAAAATGTTGAACTATCTAAAATTCAGGATACTTTTATAATGGCAAAACTTAAACTATATAAAAGAAATTCTAAATTTATAGATTTGGCAGA
>JALDXL010000235.1:0-3856 GCA_032155045.1 Nitrososphaerales archaeon | reverse complement strand
TCAATATGGTTAGCTTTCAAAAATTTTTATACAAGTTAAACTATACTAATTGTAAATCTTTCAATCAATACCTAACCTAATCACCTTAGGATTTATATAATTATATTTATATATCAAAAGAATTTATTTTTATTGGTTCAAGGAAGAATAGTTATGGAATTAATACAAATATCAAATGTAACAAAAAAAGTTTCTACTACTAAAAAGACAATTCGATATACTCAAAGTATATGTCCTGATTGTAATATGATTCTCGATGCAGAAGTATTTGAAAGAGAAGGCAAAGTCTATATGACAAAAACATGTCCATCGCATGGCGAATGTGAAGAATTGTATTTTGGTTCTGTAGACATGTATAAAAAATTTAGTACATACTGGAAAGATGGAAAAGGTGCACATGCTCCTAATGTTATGGTGGATAAATGTGCTTGTCCAACTAATTGTGGTTTATGTACAAATCATTTATCGCATTCTGGACTTTCTAATATGATAGTTACTAACAGATGTGATTTAACCTGTTGGTATTGCTTTTTCTATGTTAAAAAAGGTTTAGAAGGTGCATACCTCTATGAACCAAACTATGAACAGATTCGAGCTATGATGAAGACTTTGAAAGCAGAAAGACCAATTGCAGGTAACTCAATACAGGTTACTGGAGGTGAACCTATGCTTAGAGATGATATTGTTGACGTTATTAAAATAATGAAAGAAGAAGGAGTAGATCATATTCAATTAAACACTAACGGTATTAAACTTGCAATGTCTCCAGAAACAATGCGTCAAGTGCGAAACGCTGGTGTTAGTAACCTATATCTTTCATTTGATGGTGTTACTCCTCGCACTAATCCTAAAAACCATTGGGAAGTGCCCTACACATTAGAATCAGCTAGAAAATGTGGTATGACTGTTGTTTTTGTTCCGACAGTTATTAAATCAATAAACGATCATGAATTAGGCGGTATAATTCAATTTGCTCAAAAAAATATGGATGTAGTGCATGCTGTTAACTTTCAACCTGTTTCACTAACTGGAAGAATGGGCAAAAAAGAACGAGAGAAATATAGAATTACTATTCCAGATTGTATAGAAAGAATTCAAGAACAAACTAATGGGGAAATTTCTACCGAATCTTGGTTTCCTGTTCCATCTTGTATGCCAATGACAGATGTTATTGAAGCATTTAGTAAAAAACCAAAGTATGAATTATCAATTCATTTTGCATGTGGTGCAGGAACTTATGTATTCGAAGATGTTCAAACTAAAAAATTAATTCCATTGACTTCATTTGTAGATATCAAAGGCTTGTTAGAATATTTCGAGGAAAAAGCAGATGAATTACGCTCTGGTGCAAATAGATATTGGGCAATGTTAGATGTAATGAGAAAATTGAATCAATTTGTAGATAGAACTAAACAACCGCATGGACTTAACCTAGCAAAAATGTTTTCAAGTATTTTGCTAAAAAGAAACTTCGATTCAGTAGGGTCATGGCATGTTCGTTCTTTGTTCTTAGGAATGATGCATTTTCAAGACAAATACAACGAGGACTTGGAAAGACTACAACGATGTGATATACATTATCTTACACCAGACCTTAGAGTTATTCCATTCTGTGCGTTCAATGTTATACCCGAATGGTATCGTGATAGAATTCAGAAGAAATATAGTATTCCTGTCGAAGAATGGGAAAAAAAACATGGACAAACATTAGAAGCAGGCTTGTATCGTGGATTGATGAGAAGGGGCAAGCCAGAAGCACAAATGGGCTGTGCATTATCTGAAATGCATAAGGCTGCTGCTGAAAGTGAAAGTGAAGATCATAGGGCAGTAGATCTGAGAAACGGTATGGCGGGAGCTTAATTTCGCTATTTCTCGAATTTAGCTTCTCAATCTTTTTTTTGTTAGTATTCTTTATTTTGTTATATTCAATATTATTTTTTAATAAAGTTTAATTGATGTTTGTTATTGGATAAGAATATGTCTACGCTAAAATATGTTCTCTTAGAACCTATAGGTGATGTAGCACTCATTAAAATCAATAGACCTGAAGCCTTGAATTCAATGAATTTAGATGTAATTTGGGAGTTGTCTAAAACACTAGATATTATCGGAGTGGATGATCGCATTAAAGCTGTTATTATAACTGGAGTTGGAGAAAGATCATTCTGTGCTGGTGCGGATATTTCTTATATGGTTAATATAACTCCCATTGATGCAGAAAAGTATGCATCAGCTGCTCAATCAGTATTAAATAAAATTGAACGATTAGAGAAACCAGTAATAGCTGCAATTAACGGTTTTGCATTAGGCGGAGGATGTGAATTGGCACTAGTTTGCGATATTAGAATATGTTCAAGTAATGCAAAAATAGGTCAACCTGAGGTTACAATAGGAATACCACCAGGATGGGGAGGAACACAAAGATTATTACGTATTGTAGGACCTGCTAAAGCAAAAGAAATGATCTTTACTGGAAAAATGATAAGCGCAGATGATGCATATAATATTGGGTTGGTTAACGACGTTATCAGATTAACAAAAGAAGAATTGCCTGAAATGCCTTCTGAAGTTGACGAAAAAAAACGTAAAGAACAAGAAAAGGAATTGGCTAAACTTTTAAACAAGAAATTAATCGAAAAATCACTTTCTATGGCTAAAGAAATTACAAAAAATAGCTATAATGCAGTTAAAACCAGTAAATATCTAATTAATAAAGGATTGGATATGGATATCGATTCTGGGTTACGAATGGAGATATATGGATGGGCCCTTTGTTTCGCTCATGAAGACAGGGTTAATCTAATGTCTGAATTCCTAAACAAAAGCAAAAAAAAGTAAATTAGGAATAACTATACACTCTTAATTTTTACACCATCACTAGGTTTGCATATATAAACTTCACTTTTAATTTTTGATTCAGCAAATCCATCTTTAATAGCATCAATAATATTATTAGAATGCTTTTCTGTCTTTAAAATAGAAATAACTGATGGTCCCGCACCACTAATCGTTACTGCTAATGCACCTGCATGGAGTGCCTTCTGTTTTACAATGTCATATCCTGGGATCGTTTTTTTTCTTGCGGGTTCAACAATTTTGTCATCAATTCCCTTTGCTATCATTTCTACGTCGTTATAAGCAAAACCCGCGACAATAGTACTTGCATTAGAAATGTTTGTTATGATGTTCTCTAAAGGGGAACTTAAAGGTAATAAACCTCTCGCAGCTTGTGTTTTCTTTTTGGGAACTATTATCTTTGGAATTCCGATTACCAGATAGAGATCTTCTGGTGGTTCAAATTTGATAATTTCAAGTCTTGGTATGGTTCTTACTATTATAAATCCACCTAACATAGAACTGGCGACATTGTCATAATGTTTGATTCCTGCTGAAGCTCGTTCTCCTTCTGCGGCATAATCAATTAATTCATTTAAGTCTATTTTGAGATTATATAATTGATTAAAAGCATAAGCAGCCGCAACTGATGATGCTGCACTACTTCCTAAACCATAACCTGGTGGTATACCTTTCGTTATTTCAATATCAATGTGATCATCAATTTTAAAGTCTTCCATCATCCTTTGAACTACTAATGCGGCAGAATTGTTTTCAATATCTAAGGGAATTTTAGTTCCATATTCTTGTTTTATTTTAGAGATGGTTATCTTTTTAGCTTTATTTCTTTTCTTACTTATTTTTACTTCGTCATTAAAAATATCCAGAGCAAGACCAAATGTGTCAAAACCTGGACCTAGATTAGCTGTAGATGATGGTGCAATAGCTTTACAAGAATCCATTTTTTGTATATTTAATAATTAACTTCTTCCCCTTGATTAAGTATTCTTGATAAAACAGA
>JALDXL010000234.1:0-3872 GCA_032155045.1 Nitrososphaerales archaeon | reverse complement strand
ACAGTGGGCCGAAAGGGAGTTGAACCCTCGACCTTTCGATTATCAGTCGAACGCTCCACCAAGCTGAGCTATCGGCCCTATCTATCCACACACTATTGTTGGTGCTTTATTTCAAAGACAATTTAAATATTTTTTTTATCGTTAATTTTTTATCCAGTATATTATTAGTAAAAGCATTTGTTATGTTTATCTTTATTTCAATTACTGTAGAATAAAAATGCATTTAAGAGTATCTTATTGTTTATATGTATGATTCATGATAAAAAAGATTAAAGGAGTAGCTATAATTACAAAAAATCTAAATAAAAATGCATTAGATGCTTCAGAATATGTAGCTCAGGTACTTTCTAAAAATAATATCAAAGTATTCTCAATTCCTCCATTTGAAACATCTTTTAAAAAGAATTCTAATGTCATTACTTTAATCAATGATATCAATGATATTGATTTAGTGATAGCACTTGGAGGGGACGGTACTACTCTTAGAGCTTTTAGATTTCATCCAAGTGATCTACCTGTTTTTAGTATTAATGTTGGGGGTACACGAGGTATCCTATCTGAAATCAGATTGGAATCAATCGATTATGCAATCAACGCCATATTAAATGGCGACTATTATTATGACGAAAGAATTAGAATTCAAGCTTCTTTAGCAGATAATGTTTTTCCTCCTGCATTAAATGATATCCTATTATTCAGGAGTAATTTCACTAAAACTCCAAATATCACAATAAAATTCAGAGATGGAATTATAAATCAACGTATGGATGGATTAATAATCTCTACTCCTACTGGATCAACTGGTCACTCAATCTCCTTGGGAGGTCCAATACTACACGAAGAATTACATTGCTTAATTCTAAATCCGATAGCATCAATAAATAAATTGCCATCGATAATAATACCACCAGAAGATATAGAAATTTCTAGTAATCATAGATTAAATTTAATAATTGATGGTCAAGATAGTTATTCACTTCAAGAAAACGATAGAATTAAAATTTCTCTCTTTCCAATTAATGCTCGTTTTATTAGACTAATAAAAAAGGGGCTTAGACAATGTGAAAAAATGGGATTCTGATACTTACATTTTAGATTCTACTGCTTTTTATGCCGGTTTTTACAGATCACTTAATTTCAAGCTTTATACTACAACAAATATTATGAACGAGGTAAAGCACATATTAAATTTATCTTTAACCTTGGACTTGTTAATTTCCTCACGGGGATTAGTTATACAAGATCCTTTCGAAGAATCAATTAATAAAATAGTTAATACTGCACATCAGTCTGGTGATATTAAAAAACTTTCGAAAGCGGATATTTCTATTATATCTTTAGCCTATCAATTGAATAAACCCTTAGTATCTGATGATTATTCAGTCCAAAATGTAGCGAAGTTTCTTGGTATTAAGACCATATCTCTAGGTAATAAAGGAATAGAAAAATTGCGAAAATGGAAAAATTATTGCAAAACTTGTAGAAAACAATATACATCTAACGTCAAAGAATGCACGATTTGTGGCAATCAAACAAAAAGAAAATATACTACGAATTTCCCAAAATATGGTTAACTAGTCTTTAGATATATAAGTATTAATTGTTGAAATTTTATGATTTTGCCGTATATAAAAAATATTTTTTATTTTTGTTATAAAACTATTCAATATGGAATTTTATACGATAATTATTCCAGTTGATTTATTTATTATATGATAAACAAGAATATTGTCAATAGTTGATAGGCCTTTCACTTTTCAAGAATAATTTTTCCTTATTATTAATAATTATTATAATAGGAATTGGTTTTTTATTCATTATCTCTTATCAATCATCCTCTTTTACTGCTGATGAAATAAAGAAAATAGCAGAAGAGGATATAAGATCAAATGCTAGAATTCAAGCATATGATTTATCGAGAATTCTAGTACATAGTCTTGATTCAATAAATTCAAATCTCAAAGTATTGACATCTTCTCCATTTCTATTTGAAAATGATATCGATCAGGTGCAAAATTTACTGTATTCCGCTCAATCTTCTACCCTTCATATAACAGACGCATACTATTGGATCGATGTTAATGGTAGAATTGTTACATCTAGCAAAATCTATCAGATACCTCAAGCGAATGAAGTTTTAGATACTCAAAACCAACCTTTCTTCCTTAATCCAAAAAAGACTTTATCTCCTTATTATAGTACTTCAATTACATCTAAAGGCAGTCCATCTGCATTTTTATATATTTCCTACCCTTTAATTAAACAAGAGGTAGTACACACTCTAAATAATACTTATAATGTTAAACAGACATTTAATGGCGTATTGGTAGCAGCAATAAGTGTAAAATCTTTAGGTACATTTCTTCAAAATGAGATGACATCTTCCATTATTGGTAATGTTGGATTAATGGATAGAGATGGAGTGATAATATATGCTAGAAATCAGTCACTAATAGGTAATAATTATATGTCAGATGAATTTCAGTCTCTAATACCTATTGATCTGAGAGAAAACTATAATAAAATTATAAAAAAAGGACTTGAAGGTGAATCTTTAGCAGAAGATCTAACATATAATGGATCAACTATAACATTATCATACGAGCCTATAATAATAAACGATAAATATTTATGGACATTATATGGTAGCTTTCCTCATCAATTGGCAAGTAACGTAGGTTCCTTAATAGCACAACAAAATAATTTTAGTACTCTAGTTGTGGTCATAACTGGTTCTGTAACGTTTGGAATAATTTATCTTATCTTATCTTGGAATAAGAGATTAGAAGGGGAAGTCAATATACGGACGGGCCAATTAAAAAATACAAATATGTCTCTTCTTAAATCAAATCAGTTACTTGAAGAAGCAAATGAACAATTAAAAGTACATGATCGAATGCAAAAAGAATTTATCAATATAGCAGCACATGAATTAAGAACCCCAATAATGCCTATCTTAGGAGAAGTTGAAATAATTGAAGAAGATCTTGATCCTCAAACTAAAACTGTCAAGGTAGAAGAAGAACAAATTCAATTGATAATACGTAATGCAAAAAGATTAGATAGATTGGCTTCTGATATTCTTGATGTTACTAAAATCGAAAGTAATTCATTAAAGCTTCACAAGATATGTTTTGATATTAATGATGTCTTATCTAATTCTGTTAAAGATATTCAAAATCGAGTTTGTTCTGAAAATATGGATAATATAGATATAAAGATAATTTATGAACCTGTATCGATAAAAATATTTGCAGATAGAGAAAGAATTAATCAGGTTATTAGTAATTTATTAAGCAACGCCTTAAAATTTACTACTAAAGGATTCATAAAGATAAAAGTCGAAAAGATTAGTGATAATGTTATTATTAGCGTAGAAGATACTGGAAGTGGAATTCATCAAGAAATTTTTCCTAGACTATTTTGTAAATTTGCTACAAGATCTGAGAAAGGAACAGGATTAGGGCTATATATATCAAAGAATATTATAGATTCTCACAGTGGGCGAATTTGGGCACACAATAATTCTTCAGGAATAGGGGCTACTTTCTTCTTCAGCCTCCCAATACACAAGAAATCTTGTTTTGAAAATGAATTTGAAAAATGAAAAATAAATACTAGTATAATTAGACGTTTAGTTTGATCTTTTATCACAAATAATAAATCCAATACAAGAAATGCAAAGTGCGGGATTTGAACCAGAGACCTTTATTAAGTTGAATTTTCTATTAATTTTATCAATGTCTTCATAAGGTTATTCATAATATCATATATGAACAAGCCTGAATCAAAATAAAAAAATAACAATTGAGTTATCTTCTCTATAGAAGGGAAGTTAACTACGTTAACTAATTATTATATAATTTTAATTT
>JALDXL010000233.1:0-3874 GCA_032155045.1 Nitrososphaerales archaeon | reverse complement strand
GAACCATTATTTGAACCGTAATATATGAAATTTTGTTTTTCATTGTTGAGTTGTGAGTTTCTCAATGTAGGAGAAACTCCATATACAGTATGAGATAAAAAGGTAATACATATCATAAAAGAAAGAAAAAAAATAATAGTAATTGCGCCTTTCAATTATGAATTTTCAATACCATCTATAATAAAAATTTTATATATTTTTTAACAAGTTGCTATATATATAATATTTTAAAAATTCTTTAATCTGAATTTATAGTTATATTAATGATACAACTATATTTTTTGTTCATTATTTTTATAATCTTATACAATTTTATCTTGCCTCCAAATCTATAATCTTAAATTATCATTTATTTCTTCATCTGTAACTTTTTTGAATTTATAATTCTTAATAATGATTGCTTGATATACTTTACGAGGGTAATATTGCTATTATTCTTTTCGTGAATCAAAAACTACAGTTTCAATTATTTTTTGAAAATTTGAAAAATTATTTGGAAATGTTTCTGGATCTTCATAATAGATAAATTGATAGAAGGCATCTTTATTATTATTTGTAAATAAGGTAATAGAATGGGATGTTTCATTTGAAGGTGAAAATTCATATTCTAATTGGATAGCTGGTATTTTGTTTGAAGAAAAAGTAGTGTAATTCTCATTTATCAAATAAAAATTATCATAACGAGAAATCATATTTGTATAAAAATGATTTTCATAATCTTTTAAAGAATTACATTTACAATAATCTTTAATTGATTGACTTTTAAATTTATCTTGTATTATCCATATTTGTGGCATATTCGTTTGGTTCAATCCTATTTGAACAAGACATAAATCTATATTATGACATGAGGATTTGTCTGATTTAGTAAGAATCATCCAAGGATGAGAATATTTTAGTTTAATCCCAAGTCCATCATAAATGGTAAAATTCTCATTTACAATATTGTTATCTTTTGAAATATTAGAAAAAAAAGGCTCTATTTTTTCGGCTGGATATATTGATTTCATTTCAGCATTAGCTGGAATATTGAATGAAAAAAAAGCTAAACTTATTACTGTTGGTACCAAAACAATTGGTAAAACAATAGGTATTATTGTACCTATCAATTTATTCAATATTTCGAATATAAAGTAGTAGAATATATTTATTAGGTATTAATTTTTAGAAATATTTTAAGATAAATTTATAATAGATAAAAATTCGGTCCAGAAAATTGTCTATGTGAAATCATAAAGCAAAGATATACAGAAATGATATAAAAGATTTTAACAATTTACATGGCCTTCTGTTTATGGAAAATGAACCAACTCAGGAGCAATACTAGGTTCAAACAGAAGGCTAATTGAACGCATTAGATTTTGTTTTTGTGTATAACAATATACAATATCAAAATATAAAAATTAATATTATTATTATATTATTACTAAATTTTAATCGTAATAGTCTGAACTATTATTACTATAATAGGGTGACTTGGCTTGGTTATAGATATTATAATAATAATATATTCAGACTAGACCTTTTTTGATTGGTCTGCTATTTTGTTTGCCTACTTCTTGATTGAAGGTATAATCTATTGAAATGTTATTGTTATATTGATTTCTTGTTTTTGTTATTTATTTTGATTACCTGTTTTTAGTCTAATAATATCACTAGAGTAATAAATTTATAAATATATAAGAAAACCTATAAAATAAAAAATGGAATTTAAGGATCTAATATCACTCCTGTAAGTGGTAATCCTCTACCATTACCTAGAGGGAATATCACTTACTAATCCGCCTATCTGAAATGCTAGATTTGGATTACAGAAATGATTAACGTCGAGTGCACTTTGGGGGAATGTGAATGCACTCTGATACGTTCCGTCTGTAGGTGTTCCTGTTATACGAGGTAACTCAAAGCTTGAAAGAATTCTGGTGATCCTCCCACATCCATCTTGTACGAAAACACTGATTCTTTGAACACCTGTAGCTCAGTTACATGAGCAGTTATTGTAATTGTACCTCCATTTGAAAAACTCACCCTAGATGGCTGGGCTGTAAATGAAAGCACATTAGGTGGTTCGGTATCAGTAATAGGAGGAAATTCACCATCTTCCACATGAATTGTATTTGTTAGAGTACATGTATGTGATTCACATGCGGGAATAGTCGCATTTGCATTTTGGAATACATTATTTTGATCGATAAAAGATCTACAACCAGAATCGGGATCCACATCTACAGTATTTGAAATATCTGCATTGAGATCTTCTAATTGATCAAAATTGGGGATTTCTTCTTCAATAATATATCCCCTTCTTCAATTTGAACTAATGTTCCTTCACTTGATCCGGAAAAGGTTGAAGGTTCTGGACTATTTCCTATGCCTGTTACAGTGATTTGGTAGTTTGCTGGTCCAACATTCGATAATACATAATTACATACTGCATCATCATCTGGAGAACCATTGTCAGAATCACATTCAACATTTTTTATTACATTCAGATCTGCTACTTCATCTGTTGGTGGTGTTGATAGATCAAAGGTTAATCTTTTTATTTTATTTTAATAATTTTCTATTTAATTTGACCTACACCTAGTAACGATATACTTAGAGCTTTTGATCTCATATAAATATTCTTTTATAATACCTGAATTTATTATCTTTTAGAAGATACTGAAAAGCTCAGAATTGGATCACAGTCGTATATACTATATTTAAACTCGGAATAAATAACATCCCATCACAGAAACAATATTAAACATAGAAAACAATTTGACCATTGGTTTTCAAAGTAAGACTGGAATGAGTAAGAAGTTATGATCAGATATCTACTCATTCCTTGTCTTATTTGTTAGTTAATATTTTGTTATATTGATATAGTCAAGATAACCATGCACTATGAAATCGTAAAGATAGTAAAAATCATCAGCACAATAAAAAATAAAAGTAATGCTGATATGATAAGTTAATTCAAAGTTATCTATCCTTTACTATTTTAAACTCATCTAATACCTTTTTCTTCTTTCCATTTTCAATAAAAGAACCTTTTAATGTTTTTTGATCACCTTCAAATTCAATATCTAGTACTCCAAATTTACCCTCTACTCCTTTAGCCGCATATTCATCTAAAGAAGATAATGTCATATCATGAGCTCCACCAGTTCCAACAATTGCAAAAATTGGACCTTTTGGATTCATGAAGATATTGTTAGGATTGTTATCTTGTACTATTGGTTCATCGTCATCGTCATTGTTAAAAGTAATAGGATATGTTCTTTCATATACGTGGAGATGACCTTGTAATGCTAAATCTACTTTGTATTTGTCAAAAAGTGGATGATACAGCTCTCTAAAATCTGAATCAGGTTCAAGAGAACCAGAGCCATACATATGTCTGTGATAAAAAACAATAATCCAATCAATAAATGGGTCTTTGGAATATTTTTCGAGATCTTTTACTGCAAATTGATATTGTTCAGACTCTTCATCATAATCAATTTCAGTAGATAACGCTAGAATATGTACATTTTTATAGTTAAATGAATAGTATTGCTCTTTTAGGCCAAAAAAATCCATATAATCATCAGCATCTTCATGATTTCCCATCGCAATTTTGGTTTTATCTGCAATTGGTTCTATTATATCAAACCAGCAATCCGCATCTCCACTATAAGAGAAATCCCCAAGAGCTAAAACTACTTCTGGATCTAGATCTACAATATTATCAACTGTATCTTCTGTTTCACCTGTGCAATCCCAATCCCCTACAGCTACAATATTAAAAATTGAATCTGCCTTTTTAATATTCGTCTTTTTTTCGTCTTCATCTTCATCATTTTCATCTTCCTCAACTGCATCTGCATTCTTTAAAAATATAATATCC
>JALDXL010000232.1:0-3891 GCA_032155045.1 Nitrososphaerales archaeon | reverse complement strand
ACCTTATAGTTAATTATTATCTTTATATTTGTGTAATGGAAACTATCACAATAAATAAAATTACATGACTACTTTATGATTATTTCTATTTATCGAGAAACTGAATTTATCTATTTTTATATTCATACTTGTATTGAAAACTCATCAAACATAAATTAAATTAGTTTATTTAGTGGATGTGATAAAATATTTTGATGCCTTTAATTACTGTATCAATGTATCCAGGTAGAACTCAAGAACAAAAAAAATTATTTGTAGAAAAACTAACGAATTTAGCAGTTGAGATATTAAAAACAAAACCCGAACATGTAATCGTTGTATTTGATGAAAATCCGAAAGAAAATTGGTATCTAGCCGGAAAAAATCTTTAAATTATAACTATTTTCTATTCCATTTTCTTATTTTACTATCTTAAATAGAAAAAAATAACAACTTTAAGACTCAACATCAATCATATTCTCCGTCTCAATCAAGGCTTTTATTTCTTTACATCTTTTTCTGAGAGAAACAGTAGAAATATCAGCCACTTGACATATCTCAACCTGTCTAATAAATTCATCACAGTTCTGGGATGCCAAATAGATAACTGCACCAGCTATAGCCCTTGGATTTTTACCTATTGAAATACCTTTTTGCTCAACTTTAGCAAAGATATGTAATGCTTCTCTTTTAGTTTTTTCGCTTAATTTTAATCTATTACAAATAATGGTAACATAATCCGGTCCTTTTGTAGCAGGAATATTCAGGTCTAATTCATTTAATATAAGTTTGTAATGAGCCATTAACTCTTTGCTTGATATATTGCAAATTTCGGCAATATCTAGTATAGTTTTTGGAGTTGAGGCTTCTCTACAAGCTGCATAAATGGATGCGCCTACTAATCCTATAGTTGATCGTCCCTTTGCTAGTTTTTTAACTGCCGCCTTTCTATAGATATATGCGGCACTTTCAATAACAGCATGGTTAACACAAAGCTTATCTCCAAAATTATTTAAAAATTTTAACGCTTTTTCTAAGTTTCTAGATACAGAATCATTTAGTTGAGACCTGCTATTCCAGGTTCTAAGTCTCTGAATCTCCATTTTTTGTTTTGGTTGCAAAGCTTTACCTCTGGCATCTGTATCGCCCATTCCTATTAACGTAGATAAACCTTTATGATGTACAGCTAATGATTCAGGCATACCTGTTCTAGCTCTATCGTTGTAGTCTGATTGCATAAGATACCCTTGCATATTCTCATTGTTTAATAACTCGTTATTCATTACAAAACCACAAGCAGAACAAACAAATTCATTAGCAGAATTATCGAAAATAATAGATTCTTTGTGACATTGGTCACAATATGAGGGACTTTTCGAATTAATTTTATGTGATTTATCCTGTCCTCCGCTTTCTTCCATCAAAACTACATAAATATTAATTATTTTATTTATATGTTTTCTAGAAATTAGAAAATTATAGGATAATCAAAAAAATTCTTAGAGTTCTATTAGAATAGCATCAAGATTATAGAATATTTGTATTCATTATGTTAGATTCAAAAGAAATCTAACTTTGTTAGGTAACAATGTTTTAAATTATTCTACTATATAATTATTTTTATCAGATCTTTTAATTTTTTTAACAGAACAAAATTTAACTTTGTTCATCTTGAATATAATTTCTTTACAAAAAATATTAAATTATTGAATTTAAATGGAGATTTTATATTGTAAGACATATAAATTGAAGAATCGATGGAAATTAATTTTATAATAACACTTTCTATTATAAAATTTTTCAATTTTAAACTATAAACAATTTTATCATCATTATTCTATCCATTTGTCAAAGACAATTTATTAAATAAATTCTAAAACATCATAAATATTAAGTAAATTTATAAAAATTAAATCCCTGTAATTTATCTATTGTTTTGGATGACCGAAAAAAATTAATTGTGAGGTTTAAGCAACTGAATTTTTACATTCAAAAGATAATTGGAGCGAATTTCTGTTTATTTTTATAATTTAAACCCCTCAATAGATTACAATTCGTTTTCTATCTACAAAATCTTCATTTATATTATCCTCCCTCATTTCAGAGTTACGAGACTCTTTTATATCATTATGTAACGCCTTGGTAGCTCAGCCTGGTAGAGCGTTTCCTTGGTAAGGAAAAGGTCGCGGGTCCAATTGTATGGAAACATGCTGGAATTCCCGCCCAAGGCTCTGGTTTTCATAGGTAAAAACTGGTTATCAGTATTTAACGGCAAAGTCTTGAATTGAGGGTTACTGATATTAGTAACACCGTTTCTAAATTTGGTAACGTCTGAGGAAGATATTAATCCCTTTTCTAAAAGTAATTGTAATTCGAAACTCTCAAAATTCTTAATCTTTTATCTAATTTGACTTTTTATTTTACGATTATAACTACCTGAAAGTTGTTTCTCTCCTAATAACCATTCCAATTCTGTATTTTGTAATAGCTTTGTTGTACTCACTTCTTAATAGATAATAATGTCTTATCAATACAGATTTTAGAATTTTTTCCGGTAACTAATTAATAAAAGATAACCAACAGAGACTAACATTTAAGGTAGATTAAATAATATTAATTAAAAAAATAAAATAAAAAAAAGGAAAAGATTTTTTGTCTTACTATTGTTCTATTTTAGCACAAAGTGGGCTACCAGTACATTGTGATTGAATGTTTGCATTATCTATTCCATTAGCAGACAATGAATCGATGGGTTCAAACGGTTCTCTATCAACTATTAATCCTTTTTCCAACAGACATTCTACTAATTCCTCAATGCTAGATTCGAAACCAGCAGAATTACCTGTTGTGGTTTCAATCATAAATAAAAGATTCTCTCTTATTATGTCATCGGATAGGGGAACACCTAGGAATTCAGCAGCATTTTCAATTTCATTACAGAATTTTTCTAGAGTATTAATTTGCCCACCGGCTGCAATAACCTCGGCTACAAGTGGGTTTTCACTATCCTCTGTAAAATCGAAAGTAACGAAACCAATACCACTACTAAGAGCGTCTATTATTGCTGTTTGAAGTGTACTGTTTGCAGCAAAACATTCTTCACAAAGTTTTGAGATTGGTTCTACTTCTTCTCCAATAGGTCCATTGTTGTTGTTGTTTATACATACAATTTTAGAGTTTGTATTAGAATCTGATTTTACATATTTACCTTCATAACTTTCGTCTTCATTACTTTCAATGGAGTTAGATTCTATTTCATCTTCATTATTATCTTCGACTTCTTGTGCTAAAGCTAATGGTTCAGTAACTGGACCGTTATTTGATAATCCTACATTTACACCTATTCCATTTAGGTTTGCATTAATATTGTTACATTTAATTTTCTTTATGCTGACGCTGTTACTGCTACTATCTTTGGATTTATCTTTTCCATATGATGAATATTCTGATTTATAAGATGAATATTTTGAATCATAACTTCTTTCTTTATAATATGATTTCTTGTCTTCGTCATTGTTATAATCTTTTTCATCGTAGTTTCTTGACTCTTTTCCATATGATTTATCTTCGTCATCGTAATCATTATCATTGTCTCTTGATTCGTCATCTCTATCTTTTATGTACGAATCTTTTTCCTCATCATTATCATAATCCTTTTCACGGTCTGATGTGGCTTGTACATTTGTCATAAAGGTTGGGTCAATGAGAGTTATTGTTCCTGTTACTAGTACAATTGCTAAAAATAATGCACTAGTCCTTTTAATAAATACAATGTTATTCAATATTCAATTATAATATGCTAACATATATCTGAGATTGGAATGATGAATAATGTTTTTTTGAATATAAAGTTGTAATATTAGATTTTTTTAAATATATCTACAATTATATGATTATATTAATTATTTAGTT
>JALDXL010000231.1:0-3901 GCA_032155045.1 Nitrososphaerales archaeon | reverse complement strand
TCCTCAACTACAAGGTAAGATTGAGGCATACAACAAGATAGTTAAAAATGAATTTCTGGCAGTAGAAAATGTTTCCAATATAGAAGATGGAAAGAAAATGTATTCTATGTTTGTCAAAGCATATAATGAAGAAAGAGAGCATGGTGGTATCAATGGTTATACTCCATTAGAAATGTTCCTTTCTAAAGGAAGATTAAATAGTTGTAATAATAACAAAACAATCAAGCAGATAAAAAGTGTTACCCATGTTAGTAAGTGAATCTGTTATCTTTCTATGTAAGTACAACACTTAGTCTAATATATAAAGTAAAAAATAGAATAAAAAAATTGAGTTCTATGCTGGAGGGTCTTCTACTCCTACATCAATCCCGGCATCTTGAAGACATTCTATCAACTGTACATATACTTCATAAAGTATTTGTTCGGGATTAACATTAGTGACAGCTGCTTGGACTAAATCTTCATTTAAGTCTTCTGTTCCCTGATTTTGGATGATATATTCGCATACATCTTGTAATGTTACAAATGATTCACCTGTTGCTTGTTCGAATCCAACAATAAAACCACTTATTTGTTCGTTAGTTAAAATCTTAGTAAAGCATTCTTCACATGCATCTGGTTCACCATCATCTTCGTCTCCGCCACCAACTACTATGTTGTTGTTATTGTTTATACATACAATTGAGCTAATCTCAGAGTCTGATTTTCCATCTCTACCTTCATAACATTCGTCATTATCATTTTCAACGGAGATGGATTCTATATCTTTATCATCATCTTCTTCTTGCTGTGCTACAGCTATTGGTTCAGTAACTGGACCATTATTTGGTAATCCTCCGATATTAACACCTATTCCGTTCAGATTTACATTAATATTGTTACATTTAACTTTCTTTACAAAGACACTAGTACTATCTTTTTTAGATTTGTCATGGTCTCTATCATATTTTCCATATGATGAATATTCTGATTTATAGTCATCTTTATCATATGATTTCTTGTCTTCATAGTCATTGTCATAATCCTTTTCACGGTCAGATGTAGCTTGTGCTTCTACACTAAACGATGGGACAGTAAGAGATATCGTTCCTAGTACTAGTACAATTGCTAAAAATATCGCACTAGTTCTTTTAATAAATACAATGTTATTCAATATTCAGTTATAATATAATAGTATATATCTGAGATTGGAATGATGAATAATGTTTTTTTGAATATAAACTTATAATATTCGATTTTTAACATATAACTACAATAAGATAAATTAATACTATTATTATAGTCATTTAATAAATATTATCAAAGAGATAACTGTTATTTACTTTAAGTTTAATAACAATCATTTAAATAAATTGAAATAAGAAGAAATAATTAATACATTTTTAGCAAATAGTTTTTGCTTTATTTTACTATATGTAAATATCGCAATATTATCTAGGATATTCTGATTAGAATTATGGCGATCAGCCAGAGAAAGGAGGATGGCTTGACATTTTTTATCCTGATAAAGATACAAAGAGACTCAGGTATTACTCGGAATTTTTCGATACAGTGGAAATGGATTCTACATTTTATGAAGAATTTTATTCTAAAATGAATAAAGGTCTCTTTTATGGTATGGTAAAAACAACTCCTCCTAATTTTGAATTTTCAATCAAGGTCCCAGAAAGAATAACCCATAGAAAGAAATTAGATATTAACAGAGATATTATTGCTGATTTTAAAGAATTTCTTGATAAAATTTTTCCATTATATATTTCAGGAAAATTAGGCGCCATTTTGATTCAATTACCTCCTTTTAGCATCGAATATTTTAATACTTTAGAAAAATTTTTAGAAAATCTACCAAGAAAACCAGAAGAAAAAGAAAACGATGTCACTAATAACACAGTAAATAATGATTATCAATATGCAATAAAATTTAGACATCCATCATGGAATACAGAAGGTCCTTTAGATTTTGTCCAATTCAATAGTTACATCGAAAGAACATTCTTTTGTTAGATTTCATGGAAAAAATATTTCTAGCGGACATTATTGGTACAATTACATCTATACAAAGAACTTGAACCTTGGGTACAAAAAGTAAAAAAATAAAAAATCAAACTAAAAAACTCCGGATATATTTTAATAATCACTATGGAGGAAAAGCCATTATTAATGCATTTGAGTTCAAGGAAATGAGTGGTACGTCATTAAACGATAAATAAATGAAGATTCTACAAAATGCAGAAAATTATTACCATTATAATTAATTGATTGATTTAATTTGGCATTAGGATATTACCTAGGATGTTCTGAATGGAGTTATGATAGATGGAAAGGACTTTTTTATCCTACAGATTTGGATAATAAATATTGGCTTCCATATTATTCTCAAATATTTAATTTTGTTGAAATAGATTCTACTTTCTATAGAATACCTTCTTTATTTATGGTTAATAACTGGTCTATAAGAACTCCAGATAATTTCAAATTTGCAGTAAAGTTTCCTAAAGTCATTATTCATGATAAAAGATTGAAAGATGTAGACAAGGACATAGAGAGATTCTATGACGGGATGGAACCACTATATGACGAGATACTAGTATTCCTTTTGCAACTACCTCCATCTCTTCAGATTGCAGAAGGTTTGGATTTAATAAAAAGTTTAGAATATCTTTTGGACCCATCGTTTAGATACGCCATAGAAGTAAGACACCATAGCTTGTTCAATGAACTTTTTTATAAATATTTAAAAACAAAGAATTATTGTCTTGAATGGAGTCATCAAGCTCTTTTAGTTACTCCACCAGTTTTCACCACAGACTTTCTATATTTGAGATTGTTAGGACATAGAAGTATTGATGAAAGTGATTCTGGTAAAATACAAAAAGATAGAATAAAAGAATGCAATTATGGACTACTATCATTAAAGATACCCAAAAGAATGAAAAAATGTTAAAACAGCAATAGTAGCAGCAAACAATCATTATGCTGGTTTTGGTCCAATGACAGCTAGGTTATTTGCAGAAATGATTGATTTAATAAATAAAGGTCATTTCCTATTGTAGATTACAAATCACCTTTTACGGAGTTTAGTGAAACTAAAGATAAATAAAGTTTTAAAATTAATAAATAACTACGTTCCAAGACTAGACAAACTAATATTTCTGAATTCTTTAAATTATAACATATTAAATAAACTAGGTTTTATCGATATAGTCATATAATCTATTTTAAAGGATCGAGATGGATAATATTGTGAAACACTTCCAGGCAATTCAAATCCCTCCGAAACTCCTTTAAAAATTTCATTATCCGCTTTCAAATTGTTACATCGATAGTTTAATAGTTTTTATTTTTTTTGTTGTAAAAAGAAGTTTATGATTAAAATAGAAATAATAGTTTATTCTATCGATAACATTAAGTCAAACAAATTTTTCGGCGCCTTAAAATTTTATAATATGAATTTGTTTTTGGGTGTTGGTTATTCAAGCATTAAGATTTGCTCTTTTAGTATTTATTTTTATTATTTACAACGAAAAATCAGCAATGTTATAATTATATAATCATTTGATGAGTATTAAAGTTTAATATGTTAATAAATGTAAATTTATTTCCAAAATCTTTTTATATAAAAAACTTTTTGTTCAAAAGTGATAAAACGGACTTGTTAAATTAACAAAATGGATTTAGCTGTGTATATATTATCTCTAATAGTTGATTGTTAAATTTCTCGAAAATAGAACATCCACCTTTATTGTTATGTATTCTTTGTGTTTGTACTTTCTTTTGTTGTTAAATTTGCTGTGTTAAGAATTTTTTATAAAAAGAATCATATGATCATATTTAAGTATCAATTATAATAAAAAGTGTCGATGGAAGATAAATCAATAGAACTAAATAACAATATTAAAAT
>JALDXL010000230.1:0-3915 GCA_032155045.1 Nitrososphaerales archaeon | reverse complement strand
CCCAAATGACGTAAGTTTTTACGAGTGATATCAAATCGTTCAGGATCTGTGAATATTGTTTCATCATGATTGGCTGAGCCAATATATAATACAAGTCCTTGGCCTTTCTGTATTTCTTGTTTCTGCTGTATTCCTCCTTCTTTTCCATTTTCGGATAAAATCATATTATCTTTTGCAGTTCGTACTAAAAATTGAACAGGTGATCTATATCGTAAAGTTTCTTCTATCGCAGGTTTAATTAGTGAATTTTGATTTTCTTGTAATCGTTTAAATTCTTGAGGATTTTCCAATAATGAGAAAATCAAGTTTCCTATCAGATTAACTGTAGTGACATGTCCTGCATTTAAAAGTAAACTACAAAAACTAAGTATTTCTTTTTCAGATAAAGAATGTCCATCTACTTTAGCTTTAATGATGTGGCTGATAAGATCATTTGTTGGTGTTTTCTTTTTTTTCTCGATTAAATTACTAAAATAAATATCCATATCAGTCACAGTTTTATCGGCTTTTCTAATGGAATCAACATCATTATTAATTTCAAGACTAACTATATTATCTGCCCATTGATGAAAAGTATCCTGATCTTCAGACGGTACGCCCAATAATTCTGCAATTACGGTTGCAGGTAATGGATATGCAAAATCTGTTATTAAATCCATAGTGTTATTATCTTTTTCAATAATTTTATCGATTAAACTATTTGCAATATTTTCAATACGTGGTCCTAATCTGGATATTTCTATAGGGACAAATAATGTATCAACAACACTGCGCAGCTTTCTATGATATGGAGGATCTGTATTCAAAAGGCTTGGACGATTAAGATTTTCTTGATATTCTTCTGGTACTTGAGACTGTTCAAATTTAGAAGAAAATTTTATAGGATCTCTTAATATTTTTTCAATATCGTTATAACGATATAATATCCATTGTCTATTTTGCTCATCAAAAACAATGGGATTATTTTTTCTCATTGATGAATAAAATTCAAATGGTGAGAATCTTTGTTCTACCGTAGGATATATATTCATGTATATATTCCGCTTACAAAATCAGAAATTTATGCTTACCTTTCTAGACAACTAAAATATGCAAATATATAAACGTATGAAGGAATATGATTATACAATTTTTAGATTTAGAAAAACTATTGAGAATGCATATTTTTAATATAATTATTATATTGCATTTATCATGATAGTGCTGTAACATACAAAGAGGATTATTTTATAGTAACACTGTCACATTATTGTTCTAAACGTTAGATTTATTCTTGTTCCGGTTATTTTTTTAGATTTGGGCAAACTATGCAGCCAATTAGTTTGTGTTGCATCTTTCATTACAAGTAAGCTTCCATGTTCAAGAATAAGTGAAACTTCCTGTTTAGTTTGCTTATGTCTAAATAAAAATTTTCGTTCTGCTCCAAAACTCAATGAACCGATGATCGTATTTTTTCCTAATGATTTTTCATCATCACTATGCCATCCAACACCTTCATTTCCATCGTGATACAAATTCAACAAACAGGAATTAAATTTTGTTTCTAATTTTTTTTCTACAATTTGTTTAAGATATGATAATTCTCTAGTCCATGCTAATGCTTGCTTGGTTGTATTCGAATAGGTATACAAATAATCAGAATCACCGTACCATGCAACTTTTCTTTTAGTAATTATATTCTTGCCAAAAATATTGGCTTGATCATTTTGCCATAAAACATTTTGTAATAGTAAATTAAGATATAAATTTGAGTCTTCAAGCGTAAATATTCTTCCATAATAATCTACAGTGCCATCTTTAGGGAGAATATTGTTTCTTATTCTGTCTTCGTTATAAATCCATCTTTCCATAGTTATGGTCTTCCTATATAGAGATCTGATATATCACATTCGTTGATAAATTCTTTACAATAGTGAATTGATAAAAATCGATAATTGATGCATATCTTTTTATTTCAATTAATATATTTGCCAATAAATGCCAGAAATTTTTTTCAGTAAAGTTTGCTTGTATCTGTATACAATTGTTTGTTTCTAACTCTGTTTTTGCTCAGGACAAATTCTGATTTTTTTAAAGTCACTGACGACTCCATTAATAAATGATAAACCTTCTTTTTCAAGTAATTCTTTCTTTTTATTAGCTCCATCTCTATATCCACCTAATTTACCATTAGACATGACTACTCTGTGACAGGGCACGCGAATTGGATTCGGATTCTCTCCTAGTATTTTACCTATTAGTCTTGATGCTGAAGGATTACCAAGGGCTCTGGCAAGGTCTCCGTATGTAGAAACATTGCCAGGAGGGATTTTTTGCAGCAATTCATAAACATCTTCATTTTTTATCTTTATTTTATTGGCAAGGTTCTTTTTCATATCATATGATAGCATGATTGCATTATATAAATGTATAATCTTGCTATCTTGATATCATCATCTATAAATATGTGTAGAATTATTATATAGTAATGGCGCATACTCTCATCATTAGAGGATTTACTGATCAAGTTCACGAGAAATTAGGAGATATAGCTAATCAAAGAGGAGTTTCTATTAATTCAATAGTGAAGGATGCTGTCGATATGTGGTTAAAAAAAAAAGAATCAGAAGCTCCTAAGAAACACCACCTGATAATTTATTCCGATGATGATTCTATGGCGAGACTGTTAAAATCTATGGATAGACTTGCTAAAGAAGGCAACTTTTTTAGATGTTTTTTTGGACCTCCTCACAGTTTGTCTACTGACCTACTATCCAGACTCAAATGGTACGATGGCACAAGTAAGCCATATTACTATCCGTCTATAAAAAATCAAGAAGAAGGAAAACAACCACAAGTACATACCAAATCTCAAAGTAAGAAAGATATCATGAAGTATTGTAATACAGTAATAGAAAATGTTGTTAAGAATGCTGATAATAAACCTGTATGTTGCATGGATTTTCTAATTAATGACGTAGGAAAGGATTCACTGAAACAGGCACTCTCTATTGAAAAAGTTTACGATGATAATAGGCTAGCGGGATTGATGTACTGTACTTATAAAACGGATAACTTGTTAAATTCGGAAGTAAAGGATTTGATTGAATTATTCGAAATGCATGACCAAATCTTTATACTAAAAGAAGACGAAGTTTACAAGCTTCATATAACTAAAGAAAATGTTCACAAGTTATTCTTAAATTAGATTAAATTTTTTAAATAGTTAAGATTACTTAGCTTTTGACCTGTTGGCGATTATTATTCCAGACGGAAATCAAAATAAATATCATTTTGTAATTCTGCTAAATTTTTTGGTAAAAAAATATAATAACTAATCTGGTATATCCTCTTTTAATACATTTTTTAGATATTCTTTCGTTGTTTGTTTATTCCAACCAAGAAATTTTGATGCATTATCTAACATCACATTGTGATATTTAGCTTTTCGTGCATTCCTTATGCGGTCAATCATGAATCTAACAGGATTGTCAGAGATTATTGCGTTACAGACAATACTCCCTAGAAGGAGTTTTTTATCTTGTTCAGGCATATACGATAAAATATTTTCAATTTCTTCGTATTTTGGTGCTATTTTGTCTAGTATATCTGATAATAACTTTTCTCTTTTTGTAAAATCATCGACTTTATTATCTTCTTTGAGAGTACGTCCATGATGAAAATTTTGGGGATTAGAAATTGTTGGTGGTTTAAGTTGAAAAAAAGAGTTTGGATATGGGATTTGGTTACTGTTGATTTGAGATGAATATATACCCTGATTAGAAAGGTAAGGATACATCTTGGTCGTTGCTGTCAAACTCACATAATCCCTGAAAGGAACAATAGAGTCAGATACACCATCATGTTTAATAACACAATGTCGTTTTGCATTCCATTTTCTTGTTAGAGTTTGTTTACAGATATTACAAATCCATT
>JALDXL010000229.1:0-3954 GCA_032155045.1 Nitrososphaerales archaeon | reverse complement strand
CTTCTATTTCTTTAGTTTCTTTTACAAATTTTTCTATTTCTTCTGCTTTGCCTGAGCCCATTCCATATTTCGCATGATTAAGATATTTTTGTGTAAAAACCTTTACAATTTCATATTCTGGAATCGAAAGTATAAGTTGCTTTGCCTCGTTTAAAATAAAATCATCAGGATATGTTACCAATAATACTTTAGTTAATATCAATTAATCATCTTATTTTTATACCCTATTAGTACTTTGCCTTCTAAAAAAATATGCGTCAAATAAGGTCTGTAGACTGGTTTGAATTTATCACTGTTGCATGCTTAGATAACATGACCTAAAATATTAAATTATATCATCATCGTTCAGTCCAATGATAGCAAAACTTATCCTGTATAATCAATACTGTAGTTAAATGATATTTGTTTTGAAATATCATCAGAAGAGACATTTTTCCATTTAAGTAGGAAAATAACAAAAAATGAGGAATTTACTATTATAGAAGAATAATAATGTTAAAAGGTAAGGAATCATAATAAAGCATTTTAATATGATTTAATATTATTTAAAACTACTGTAATTCTATTATATAATAACTAACTTGTTCATGTTCTTCTTGTAATATGTTAACAGTCATAAATTCATGACATTGAAGACAAACAAAATTTTAGATATTGGATAGATTTCATCAAAGACTCAATCCAAATTCTCTTTTTCTTATTTTTATCTGACAAATAGGATAGGAATAATATACACAGCTTCTTTTTTTACAGATTAGAATTTTCATTAATAATCGACAATTTTTTTAGCCTACTTTAACTTTTAATATTGATTCCTACAAAGGGCTTTATCAAGGAATTCAATATGGTGATGTTACTTGGCAGAAATGACACCCACTATTAACCGGAATCTAAAAAAACGAATAAATTAGATTAAAAATGGTTCTAACCAATGTAAAAAACCGATACTAAATTTTGTTGAAAAAAGAAATTAATATTTTTTTTAATTTTCAAAGTTATATGTAAAAAAGAAAAAAAGTCAGATAGTATTTAGCATACATCTTCCTTTTAAATTAATTTAATAGCTTTATTTGCCTAAATTCTTTTTTTCTTCAGGCAAAGATATGACACTTTGTTCATAAAATACACGTACTAAATATGGCATAGAATCAAGTATTTTGATTTGATTTTAGAACATAATCTATTGCATCCTTCCGAAAATTTTCATTCAAAGCCTAAACTCTCTTGGTTTTTCACAATTCTCAAATCTAATGCGTTTACATTCTTAGTCAAAACACATCTCTTTATCATCTTTTGTTATTATCGTTGTCTACTCGTGATAGGCATCAGGATTTAGTTGATTTTTAAAATCCTCTACGATTTTTTCAAAATCTTTTACTACTTCAATTTTGAAGCTCATCAAAAATTGATTATTAGTGTGCTAATTAAATAATGTACAATTACTTGGAAGTTTTATCGTGTCCCTATGGTTAACAGGGAAAGGATATATCTTAAGTTTACAAAATCCAAAATTATTTATTAAATTAGCTAAATACTATCTTGTATTTTAAATCTATACTGATGAATACAATAAATCAAGAAGTTATTTCTACTACATATACTATTATTTTTTAGTACATTGATTATTTGTAGCGTTTTTGCATTTACTACTGTGTCTCCAACTTCCATTCATAAAAAATTCTAAATGTTTATTGTTATCATTATCAGTTATAATTCGTTCATCACCATTCTTAGCAGTATTAGATTTTTTACTTATTTCTATTACTTTTCTCATGTTTCATTTTTATTTATTACTAATAAGAACGTTAGCTTATTACTACATGCTATCACAAAATAACAATCAGTTTCATTAGTGATTTGTAAGACATATTGGTGTAGTAAATCTTCAAACAAGAATATTTTGTTAAAATTTATAGGATCAAATAATAAATTTGACTGGTTAAAGACATAAATGATTAAATATTAAAAGATAATTGATATATGAAAAAAATGATATTAGTCATGCTAAGACTAGAAATGGAACGACTACTGATAATTTCTACAAAAATGTAGAGAAAATATTTTAATAATTAAGAATTTACCGATTGCTGGTATTATCAGATTTTTAGTTAGTATTGTTGTAAGTGAATTTCTGAAATATATTGTGTTAGTACTTATTACTTCTGTGGTAACAGAATTAATTAATTTATAATATGATATGGTCGATTCAGATCGACTCTCAGTTACAAAATTTAACTAAAAATTATAATTAATAAGATCATCCAAAACAATATCTATAATGGACATGATATTAGGCAAGTTCATATATCATAAAAATTGATATATGATATGAACAACAATATTGTGTTTATAGTTGATATGATATGTATGAATCTACTATCACCAATGATATCATATTCAATTTTAAGGGGAGGAAAATAATAAAATGGAAAAAGTATTTTCAAATCTAAGATCCATTGTTGATAATACAGGTAAGACCAAGTTCTGCATAACTTGTGGCAAGATTGCAACACAAGAAGCATTGTTTAACGTAGGAGACGGAGTTACCCTTGTAGAAAAATATTGTGATATGTGCTCTAAAAAAGGAATGACTTGATACTTTTTCCAATTTCTATACTATTGATGATATTATGAATGAAGATACTTTATAATTAAACCTCATTAAAAAGTTTACAATTTTATCCTTAAAGTTGGTAAAATTATAATACTATATGATGAATAAGTTAAGGTTTTAACCAAGATTATCTTTATGATCATTGATTGGTTTTATTGTATAACTGAAATTTGTTAATATATAATTAATTGTTTTATTAGTGAGTAATAGGCTAATATTTTTAATTTTTATTGTTTAAATTTGATATTTAATTATATATTTGGAATTTTTATTCATTAATAGTTCAGTTTATTACATTTCATTTCATTCATGACTACTATCGTGATTGTATTTTTCATTGTCTGTTTTCGTCATTAGTTAACAAATTAAAAATATTTTATCATAGCCTGAAACAACAACCAGTTTTGGGGTTTATAGTTAGATTGAATGGTCCAAGCTATGACAGATGCAATTTTTTCGCTATGCAGATCTGCTTTCAATATCTTTAAACTATACTATTTATGAGTTATGAAACTAGATTTCCTATGTTTAAATAGTGTGGAAATTATCAATCAGAAGATTTTACCTAATTTAAGTATAATTGGAAATATCTCCAAATATACAAGTATATTAATAATCAATGGAGAAAATGACTCTCAAACTACAGTTCAACAAGCGTTTCTCTTGCAACAGAGATTAACAGATGTAGAACATCCTAATCATACTTTAATAACTTATCCAAATTTAGGACATTAATCTATCCTCCACCTCAATGGTTCACTGCAATTGGTCCAATACAGCAGTATGTTTTAGCAGATATTCACTCATGGTTTGGGGCTCCTTCAGGTCTTTCATATCCCAACGCAATCATTGCTGCTGATGCTGCTCCTGCTAAATGAACAAATACATGTTAAACGGCTATACATGTGACTTATACCTGAAGTTCTTCTGCTAAAACATGATATAAAAAAAATTTTTCAGATACCTATTGGTTTCCATTCTCTTATTGCTATTGAGGTCCTAAGAATATTGAATCTTGATTAAATATATTTCTAATAATATTTTAATTCTATTTATAGTATTAGATAAAATAATTAATTATTTCTGAAATGTTAGATCTTTCAAGAATATTTGTATATTTTACCTATTCAGATAACAACTCCTCTCACAGAATTTAATACAATCAAAGAATTATAATCACCTGCACTTTCACCATTACGCTCCACTATTTGATTACCAAAATTAGTGACTATTGTCAAACATGAGCCGACGTAAGGAGTATAATTGTTAGGGGGAAGTTCCAATTTCAGAATTTAAGTTTTTTTATTATTATATGTGATTCTTTCATAGTGCTATTTATT
>JALDXL010000228.1:0-3964 GCA_032155045.1 Nitrososphaerales archaeon | reverse complement strand
AATCACAATTATCAGAGGACCTTTCCATTAAAATACAATAATGATGATAGTTCTAATCCAATAATAGCAAATAATGATCAAAATAATTATGATATTTATAATAATAATGATGATGACGGAGTAATTTACCTAGTAACTGGAACTGCAGGAAGATCACACTATGTCTTCGAAGGACAAGCTCCATATATTGTTAAACAGGATGATAAGAGTTTTGGATTTTTGAATATTGATATTGATGGTAAAATATTGAAAGGAACTTTTTATGCAAATGAATATGAATCGAATATTAATGCACAATCTACAAATTATATATTAGATGACTTTATAATTTCAAAAAAAAACAGTCCAAATAATAATGATTAGAATGTCTTATACTACTTTGAAATATATGATATAAGACTTTGATATGTTGTTACATCATCTTACAATTAAAATAGGAGGAGAAAAGTATAACTTTGGATTTTTTACCAGCATATATATCTCAAATACCGTTTTTTGAATATTTAGAAGGAATTGTATATTTCGTAAGTGGTATTCTTTCTAGCATATTACTAGCATTATCGATTTATGCATATAGAAAAAAATACGTAAAAAAAATCCTTTTTGCTGTAATGGCATTTACATTTTTCAGTATTTATTTATTTTTTGAATCGACAGAAGTTTTTTACCCTGCTTTAGCATCTCTGCCTTTTGTAGATGTTGTGGCTGCTTCTATTACAACTCTAGTTCCATTATTTTTCTTTTTGGCTATTGTTAAAAAGAATAATAACTATCATCTTTCATCTTAATCATTTTTTACCGAAATAACTCTAATAAATTAAAGAACTATGGTTATTACATTCAATTTTTTAAGTTTAGTATAAATCAATTTTACACAGTGAAACATATTTTTTAAAATGTGTTTCAGAAATCCATATAAAAATGTCCATTATTTTTTGATTTACTGTTAGATTTTTATTTATTGTCTTAAATTGAGTATTGAGAAATGGCGACATGTCCCAATACTCAAGCTCAAGGATAAACTCGAACAGATTCATAATAAAAACATGAGATAAAACAGTATTGGTACAACTCTGTAACATGATATCATAAAATATTATTATTCAAAATATTAATTTTTTAAACTATTTTAATATTTGATACTCGAATTCTATCATGCTTATGATTTTCCTTATTGCCGTAAATTTTAATATATATCGATTTTTTTCCAACCAAACCATTTTAAAGAATCTAGATAGATTAAACCAATTGTTGTTTGTATTATAAAATTATCAGTTTATAAAAAGATTTTCTATTTTATGTTATATCTATCAATTGCTATGCCGAATAGATAGATAAATCAGATCCTTTTTAATAAAATTAATGTTATCAGGTTATTCTGTTAAGATCATAATCGTCATCTAGTTTTTTGTAAATAATTTCTAGTTGTTACAAAAGAGCTTGAAAATTTAATAGTTAAAATATTCAAAATGGGTATTCTTATATGCTAATATTATAAAATTCTTTATGAAGTTTAATACCGGGACATAATAAAGATCAGATATCTTAAATTTCTTATTATTATTGTTAATTAGCAATTAGATTCTAAATCTTAATTACATTATTATCAGACGAATTAGGTATTGTATATTTATATAAAAAGTTATTGATACAAGTCTGTAATATAGGAATATATTATAGAAAATAACGATAAAATAAAATACTATTCTTTGGTTAATAAATTTATTAAATATTTAATAGAAAAAAATACTGATATTCTTTTTGTGAAAATTATAAATATTCTCTATTATTATTATATAGGTGTAAAGGAAAAATTGGATAAAATAATATTTATTATCTCATTATCTGTATCAATTATTTTTTTACTATATAATTCTGATAATACATATGCCCAGCAAAATCATCAACCACTTAGTAAAGAAAATATTACCATTTTTGATCCTAATTTAAAAATCGAACTAGTAACATCTGGTCTTGATTTTCCTACTACCATGGCATTTCTAGGAGCAGATGACTTTTTAATCCTAGAAAAAAATACTGGTAATGTAAAAAGAGTAACAGACGGTGTATTGCTAGGAAAACCACTTTTACATGTTAATACAAATATAAAAGATGAACGAGGCTTATTGGGAATTGCTGTCAGCAAGAAAAAATTATCTGATTATCCCTATTTTGTAGAAAATAAAAAATTAACACATAATGTCTTCCTATATTACATTGAATGTAACAAGAACAATCTAAAATGCGAAAATAAAATCTATAGATATGATTTAGATAATCAAAATAATGAATTAATAAATCCAAGATTATTAGTGGGAATTCCTTCATTTCCTGACCCTTCTCATATTGGTGGGATAATATCTATCGGACCTGATGAAAATCTTTACTTTACTGTAGGAAATTTCCAAAATACTATCCCATCAAAATTATATAAAACTAAAACTCAAAATTTTGAAGATGGTGAGGCGATTGATGGACGAGCTGGAATTTTAAGGATGACTCAATATGGTTCTCCAGTTTTAGATGCTAATGGCAACGGTTTGCTTGGGAATGAATTTCCTCTAAATATGTATTTTGCCTATGGAATTAGGAATAGCTTTGGAATCGATTTTGATCCTGTAACTGGTAAACTTTGGGATACTGAAAATGGGCCACAGTTTGGTGATGAAATTAACCTGGTAGAGCCTGGATTTAATAGTGGCGCTGATAGAGTATATGGAATTTGGGAATCTAATGTATTCGGAGATATGTTGAAGAATAAACTAGGTGAACCAATTGTAGTAGGAAATCATCCTCAAAATCTAGTTGATTTTGAAGGAAAAGGCCATTATAATCCGCCAGAATTTATATGGATTAAAACAATAGCTCCTACTGGTATATCGTTTCTTGATTCTGATAAATTGGGTTCTAAATATAATAATAACATATTTGTTGGTTCTGCAGATGGTGGTCGTCTATTTTATTTTAAACTAAACGATACTAGAACTGGATTTGTTTTAAACGGTAATTTAACTGATAAAATTGCATATGACAAGACCGATTTTGATGAGATATTATTTGCAGAAGGATTTAGCATTATTACCGATGTAGAACAAGGTCCTGATGGTTATATTTATGTTGTTTCAGGATTAAAACAATCGAAAACAGAAAAATTTGGAGCTGTTTTTAGGATACTTCCATTGGAAGTTGGTAACAATAATACTTAAGATAATTCAAATAATAAAACAAGAAACATATGATAAAATTTAATTGGCTTGGTAATTTAAAATGAATATCTATCGAGAATATTTTTCTAAATATCTATACATTATTATTTTCGTGTATAAACATGTGAAATATTTTTATATTTTTGTTAACTTATTAGATCAAATGATTACAAGAAATATTGCAATGTATTTGTTTTTTGTTTTTTCTCTTTCTTTGGTTGGTGCCTTGTTTGGGACAATAATTGCAGTAGTAAATGACCATTCAGTCTATGCATTTGAAAACGCTACATCTTATAAATTTGTAAAAAAATGGGGTGGTGCAGGATCTGATGATGGCCAATTTTTAAGACCGCATGATTTAGACTTTAATAAAGAAGAAACAATTCTTTATATTGTTGATAGAGACGGTAGTCGTATTCAAGCATTTGATAAAGACGGAAATTTTCTTTTTAAATTCGGCGAAGATGGAATAGAAGATGGACAGATGCATGTTCCTTATGGTATCGACGTTGATACAAAAGGAAATGTATGGTTAGCAGATAGAGCAAATGATCGAGTACAAGAATTCGACTCTAAAGGTAAATTTATTTTGAAGTTTGGTAATATAGATGGAGTTCCAAGTGCAGAAGAGGGAAAATTTGATAATCCTAGACATGTTGCAGTAAGTAAAGATCGAAAATATGTGTATGTTGCTGATTCTAAAAATGATCGTATTTCACAATTTGATATAAATGGGAAATATATCAAATCAATTGGAA
>JALDXL010000227.1:0-3969 GCA_032155045.1 Nitrososphaerales archaeon | reverse complement strand
GAATTTATTATTAATTTACAGGAAGAGGTGAATAAAATCTTAAATTAACAGAGCCTCTATACTTTTCAATGAATGAGGAAATATTAAATAAATAGATTAAAAGATATTTTACGACAGATACGATAGTTAACTTATATCTTTATCTCCTTGACCTTCAATTACCATCATGGTCAAGGTTGATCTAACTTTATCTATTCTTCTAACATTCCAAGTTACAACTTCGCGCAGTTTATCCATTGAATCAGAACGAATTCTTACGATAATATCATAAACACCAAAGACACCGCTTACTTCAACAATTTCAGGTAATTTTTTTAATTCCTTAATTATATCATCTTCAGATCCAAGATCACAATTTATTAAAACGTATGCTGTAGGCATTACAACATATTATAATATTCATCTATTAATCTTTTTAGTTAAAATTAGAGAATAAATAATAAATGATTAGCTCAAATAATATCGAATTACATAATAATATATAATTACTCGCAATAAATTTAATTATTGATTTTATTACAAATTAAATATTCTATTGTTAAGGATAGATGGGTCTTTTGGAGAAGGAGGAGGACAGATACTTAGATCTACCTTAACATTATCAGTACTTCTACAAAAACCAGTAGAAATCTACAATATTAGAGCAAATAGACCAAAAAGTGGTTTGCGAGCTCAACATATTCATACTATAAAAATACTTGCTGATATATTCGATGCTAAAGTTGAAAATTTGATTCTTGGAAGTCAATTCTTACGATTTATACCTAATGCAAATAATAATAATTATTTCGAAGATAATTCGCAGGCAATTAAAGTAGATATCGGTACTGCAGGAAGTATATCATTAGTGTTACAGGCATTAATTCCATCTATAGCTTTGTCTAAAAAATTTATTGATTTACAAATTATTGGTGGGACAGATGTTAGAATGAGTCCTACAATCGATTATTTGAGATACGTGGTTTCAGAGGCTTTTAAAATTATCGGATTAAATTTCAGTATTGATGTATTACGAAGAGGATATTATCCTAACGGTGGTGGAATTGTTAATGTAAAAATTTTTCCATGTAAAAATTTAGATTTAATTGATCTTGTAGATAATAGAAGAATTGAACCTAAAATTATAGGAATTTGTTCGAATTTACCTCACCATGTATTGGACCGCGAAATATCTTCAGCTATATTATCTTTGGAAAGAAATAACTTAATCTGTAATAATTATGTATCATCCATTGAAAATGCTTTATCACCAGGAACCTCAATTTTGGTTTATACCAAATCCGACTTCGGACCATATATCGGCGGAGATTCAATAGGAGCGATAAAAAAATCTGCAGAAGATGTAGGAAAAGAAGCAGCAGCTAAGTTTCTGAAAAATTGCAATAAAAAAGTTTGCATTGATCAATATCTTGCTGACATGTTAGTAATACCTGCAAGTTTAGCCAATGGTAGATCAAGATATCTGATAGGAGAAGTTACAGAACATTTGAAAACGAACCTTTATGTAGTGAGTAGAATAGTCGGATGCAGATATAAGATTACACCGTGTGGCGAAAATTATATGATCAACATCGAAGGAAATCCATCTTTAAATAATTAAAGATAAAATCTTTACTATATTAAAGTATATAATAACTTTGATTTATGAGTAATTATTGGCCAAAATTATATAAAATTAAAATATATATAATAATGTTATAATAGTTATGGAAAAAGATTCAAAAAAAATTGCCCGGTGTTTTATTTGTGGTTGCACCGAACATAAATTTATTGGATGTATAAACCATTGGAAAAACCATGAGAAAACAATCGGACAAAGATGTCATGAAAAATAAAAATAACTCCACATAGATAAAAAATTTTTTGAATAAAATTTAATATATATTATATATTTTAATATGAAATTAATAATCATAAATTAAAAAAAATAACTCATTGATTTCTAAATAGAAAGAATTTAAATCATTTTTGAATATGGATTTACTATATTTATTTTAATTCATACATTGCAACAGACAATTTAAAAACTAAATTATCATCAGTTAAATTAGCAATTGGTAAAAAATATTCTTGAGTTTCTTTTTTGAAACGTTGTATCTTGTCTTTGTGAGCAGAACTCTTTAAAATTCGTATACTATCTAATCTATTTGCAAGTAGGAGATATCTTACTATTTTGGAACTTTTTAAAACAAGGTCACAATATTCTTTAGATTCCATATCTTTAATATTAAATTTCGTTGTAGATAAAATTAGAGTTAGTGCTTTATCACCAATTGTATTTTTAAGAAGATCCTCCTTAAATGGATTAGCATATGTTTTTTCAAAGGCATCGTGTAGGATAGCTGCAATTATAACATCTCTATCTTTGACTTTTAATTCATTAGCAAGAATCAATGCGACTCTAAGAGTATGGTTAATGTATGGTTCTGATCTTATGTTATCATAGAATTTGCCTCTATGAATTACGTATGCAATACTAAATGCTCTTGTTATTGCTACAACATCTTCAATAGAATCTTCAAATATCTTTAATAATTTCATAAAATTTAATTTAGTAGAATCATACATACGAGATTTCATCTTAATACACCAGCTACAAATATACCTAATATATAAAAGAAGCGTAAGAGTATTGTCGCTTTGAACAAAGAGCAATTACTACAACACAGAGAAATAGTAACGCATAATATATAAATTAATTTTACTTGATACAATGAAGAAAATACAAAATTTGACTAATTAAATTAATCATTGTTTTCTCTCAGTTTGATATACTTTTTTTTGTATTCCAATCGCCACCAAGAATCTCTATGTAATAAATATGATATAAATTACAGTAAATGATATAAAAATAATTGTAAGAATTACAAAATAATTAAATTTGAATGCTATTAAGAGATCCTGTATCGTTTTTATAATGATTAATAAACACTTTGTAGTTATATCATACAGCAAGTATTGCTATTACTAATATACTAGTTAAATTTTTAACTCAAAAACTCTAGATAATGATATAACTAATAAAACTATTCATAAGTAAGGCACTTTAAAGGTTTACGTTATATTTAACTGAAATAACATCTAAACTAGATTTGATGTATATATAAACCTAAAAAAAATATTATTATACATGGTACGGCACTACAACAATCTTTTAAAATAACATATTCTAACCAATAACGATATTATTTGTTTATATCAAATAACATATTCAACACAGAGAATGAGAATTTCAAGAATTAATAAATATTGATTATAACGAAATCGTATTTACAAATGCCGCTTTTCTTTAAAGCAATCATAGAGTAGGCATATCAACATTATTAACCAAGTTATTGCCATAGTCTGAACTTTCTAAATTCAAAGACACCTATTTGATCTGTTAGTTCGGGCTATGGCAATAATAATTTTCTAATACTATTTAAACTTCAAATCTCCCAATAGTAAAATTAACTCAATATAAGAGAATACATTTACTTCACGAAAAATAACACTATATCATAGTCTAGATCTAATAATACAAGTTTGATTTCAGTTGATTTGGTTATATACCAATTAATTTATTTTAACTGATAAATAATTGCTTCAATTTTTATTCTATTTTTATCTAACATTATACTATCCATACTGTCCGTATTTTTGTTCACAAATTTTATCCCTTGCTTATTTCTAATTAGAAAAATTTCCAGAAGGGGTTATTATTTATAGTAAAACAGCATTCTACTACATTTATTGTCTTTACTACTTCTATAACTTAAGGATATATGGAAGACATTTACCAATATTTTATTAAATATTATGCCAGAAATGTAATACAGAAGAAAAATATGAAATGCGATTAAAAATAACCTCATTTTAAATAAATAACTTTCACAGACATAGTGTATTTTAACAAATAATATTTTAATTAATTCAGAGATGTACTAAGAACCAATTCTTCTTTTCTATCTTTCTCTAACTTTTTATAAA